>CAZJGG010000021.1:0-32671 GCA_964545475.1 uncultured Eubacteriales bacterium
TGTTTATGTTTTGTATAATTGCTCTATATCACATTTTTTGAAGTTTTTGAACACAGATAAGAGCTTCGTCATAATCAAACACAGAAATATATTCTCTGAAAGAATTAAGTTCATCCGTAATTTCTTGTTGCCACTCAAATTCGGCTAATTTGTTTATCGTGTCCTCTATTTGGTTAATATTAACAAATTCTACCGCATTATACAAAATATCAAGCATTTCTTTTAAATATTCCTTGCTGCCTGTTTCTCTTTGGGAATTTTGGTAGCTATTATCGTTTTTGCTTCCAAGCCCGGCATATGGCTTAATTGCTTCGGTTAGTTCTTGGAGCAGGCGTAAAAACACATCTATGTTTTTTTCAATAAATGCCATGTCCCCTTTTAATGCGGCTGATTCAAGCCTTGCGGCTTTAGAAGCAAGCTCGTTTGCGCCGATTGTTGCGGAGGCACTTTTTAAAGCGTGAACTTCCGCCCTAAAAGATGAGATATCGCCTTTATGATAATGATTAGGTAACGTTGCACATTTCTTTTGAATGTCCATGTAGTAAACTGATAAAATTTGAAAATAATTATCAAAGTTTCCTCCGACGGCGGCTATACCCTGCAACGTGTTTACACCTTCAATTTCAATTTCGTTATGGTAAGATGAAAACTGAATATCCTGAGAATCAAAATATTGTTTTTCTTTAGGAATCCATTTTGATAAAACACTATTAAGTTTACTCATTTCAATAGGTTTTGCGAGAAAGTCGTTCATGCCTTCTTTTATAAACATTTCTCTTGTACCTACAAGGGCGTTTGCGGTTAGAGCAATAATAGGCAGGTTTTTGAAATATTCCTCCTCAAAGCTCCGAATAGCCGCAGTAGCATCTATGCCGTCCATTTCCGGCATCATATGATCCATAAGCACAAGGTCGTAATAATTGTGTTTTACTTTTTCTACTGCTTCTATACCGTTTACTGCTGTATCTATATCAAATTTATAAGGTGTCATAAGCCCTACCGCAACCTTTAAGTTAACTGGGTTATCGTCTACAAGCAAAATTTTCGCTTCCGGCGCTGTAAAGCCAAGAGGTGTTGCAAGGTTTTGGTTTAAATATTCGGACTTTGACTCATTGTTAAACAAATCAGCAATTTGAATGCAGTTAAATGGCAAGAAAATTGTGTAAATATCGTTTTGCATTAAATTTTCGCCGTAATTTGCAAGGGCGATTATTGAAATATTTAATTGTTGTTTTTTAATTATAGCTTTAACTTTTTTAACATGGAGCGGTGAAGTAATGACATAATCGAAAGACTTTTCGTTTATGTTTTCATAAAGCTCGGACTGATTAGAGCATAAAGTGCTTTCACAACCCAAATTATTTATTGTGTTACAAATTGAGTCGTAATAAGGCTCTCTAGGCTCGTAAACCAAAACAGATTTTTTGGCGGTCACAGAAGCAAGAGGAATATAGTTAATACATTCCTGCTGAATTGTTACAGTAAATGTTGAACCTTTGCCGTAAACGCTTTCAACTTCTATATAACCGTTCATCATTTCGCAAAGCTGTTTAGATATGGCAAGCCCAAGACCCGTGCCTTCTATACTTCTGTTTTTTGTTGTATTAAATTGTTCAAACTCTTCAAAAAGCTGTTCTATATCCTTCTCTTTAATGCCTACTCCCGTGTCTATAACTTTAAATTTAAGCTCTGTAATATTTCCATCTATACTGCCTGAAATATCCAGTGTTATATGCCCTTGATGAGTAAATTTTATTGCGTTGCTTAAAATGTTTAGAAGTATCTGCTTTATACGGAGCTCGTCTCCCAAAAGTTTTGCAGGCAGGTTGCTGTCAATATTTGTAATAAACATGACAGGTTTTTCCCCAAGACGAAGCCTTGAAATACTTATTACATCATTAAGCATAGAGGCCATGTTGTATTCAGAAATTACAATTCTAAGCTTTCCTGACTCTATTTTAGATATATCCAAAATATCGTTAATTATATTTAAAAGGCTGTCACAGGCATTTTTTATGCCTACGGCGTAATCAGCTACTTGTCTTCCACGGCTTTCACGCAGGATAATTTCCGCAAGACCGGAAATTGCGTTCATAGGGGTTCTAATTTCGTGGCTCATATTAGCCAAGAAATTGCTTTTTGCTTTTGAGCTTAACAGAGCTTCATCTCTTGCGGTTATTAAATCCTTTTCGGTTTTGTGAAGTTCTTCAAGCATAGCATTTAACTCACGTAAATCCCGGGTATACCCTGCAAGAATATAGTCGTTCTTATGCTTCATACGAACAAGGGTAATTTCGGTTGGGATAATTTCTCCGCTTGAGCTAATATGAGTCCATTCAAATTTGCATGACCCATCTACATAAGCTTTTTTTAAATATTCAAAAGCAAGAGCCATAGACTTTCTTCCGCAAGGCTGATATTTTGGAGAAAGCTCAAAAAACTTCTTTTTAAAATCTTTCTGGCTGGATAGCCCAAAAAGCCGTACCAAAGCATCGTTGCACGCAATAATATTAAAATCTCTGTCCCAAAGCTGACAGCCGATAGGTGTTGCGTTAATCATAAGTTCGTTAAGTTCTTCTGCCGCCCGCATACTTGCTTCTGAAGCTTTAATTTCTCTTAAATCTCTGGTATAATTAGCGACGATATAATCGTTTCTATGTTTTATGCGTACAAGAGTTATTTCGGATGGAATCAGCTCGCCGTTAAGGTCTTGATGAGTCCATTCAAACTTGAAAAATTCATTTTGGAAGGCGGTTTCTAAATTTTCATTCCATAATTCCTTGGAATTACTTCCGCAAGGCTGGACTTCAGGAGAAAGCTCAAAAAAGCGGTCTAAGTACTCCTGTTGGCTTGAAAGACCAAACAAACGGACAGCCGCATCGTTACACGCCATATGGTTTAGCTCTTTTGTCCATAATCCGCAGCATAACGGAGTTGCGTTAAGCATTAATTCGTTACGCACTTCCATTTCGTGTATTTTAGAATTGGTTTCGGATTTTTCAATAGCGCTTGCAAGAGTAAAGCCGCCAATCCCAATCATTTTTACTTCAACTTCTGAAAACAGTTCGCCTGTTTCACAGTTTACAACACCAACAAAACCCCAAGGTTTGCCATTTAAAAATATTGGTGTGGCAAGGACAGATTTGATACCTTGAAAGCCGAAATACATTTGCTCCAAAACAGTTAAGTCTTTTACAGCGCAATTGATGCTTTTGCCTGTTTCAAACATAGAGCTAAAAGTAGGAAGAGTCTCTTCATAGCATTTTACATTATTAACAATATTAGAAACAACATTTTTCCATTTAGTCTCTGAGGTTGCGCCGACACTGTTTAAAACATTAGGAACTATGCTGTCATAGTCTTGCTCAACAAATATTTTATAGAACTTTTCGGTTATTTTTATTGTAGACCATTGATATAAAGGCGTATAACAAAATTTGCCGTCAATAATTTTATTTTTACATATTGAAATACGCTCTCTGCCGCTAGATTCGCCAAGCTGTTTCAAGCAATCGTTAATAAGTACGTCAAAATTACATTCGTTATTAAAAGCCAAAAGCTTTTGGGCAATGCTATTTATAGTCCACAGCATATTTTCTTGCTCAACAAGAGCTTTTGTTCTAATATCAACCTCGTGTTCTAGCAGAAGTTTGTTCTGTTCAAGCTCGTCTAAAGCCTCTGTCAAACGCTCCTGGGAAGTTTTAAGGGAATTTATATTTAATTGACCACCCATAACACGTGTTGGTTTACCGTTTATATCTCGTTCAATAACTGTGCCAAAACTTCTAGTCCAAATGTAATGTCCATATTTATGCTTAAGTCTAATTTCACTCTCATAACTATCAATTTTGCCGCTTAAAACATCATTAAGCATAGCCATATTGTGGTCAAGGTCGTCCGGATGGCAACACTTTTGAGATTCCTCAAGGGTGCCTTTTAAATTTTCTTTACGATACCCAAGTAATTTGTAAAATTCGGGGCTATGTGTAACACAATTATTTACAATGTCCCAATCCCACAGAGCAATCCCGGCTGCGCTAACAGCCAAACCCAAAGAAACACTGTTTTCTTTAAGCGTTGCTTCCGTCTCCTTAGCGTTTGTAATGTCTTGTAAAAGCCCAATAACTCTAACTGGATTTCCATCATCATCATATTCTGTAATTTTTCCTTTGTCTCTTGCCCAGATCATGGAGCCGTCTCTGCGTGTCAATCTTAATTCAGCCTCATAAAAAGAAGTTTCCCCACGGAGGTGTTTGTTGAGCTGTTCATTAGAATAATATAAGTCTTCTGGGTGAACAATTTCTTCTAAAATAACTCTGTTTACAGGCATTATTATAGAGTCATAACCTAAAAGTTCTAATAATCCTTCGCTGTAAATTACTGTATTTGTTTGTAAATCCCAATCCCAGGTGCCGATTTTGGTTATTTCTAAAAGCTCTAAAAGTTGTTCGGCGGAGAAATTACAGGATTCGTGTTTATCCATATATAACCCCCCTATTAGAGGCACTGTCACATTTTAAGTGGCAAGACTGCGAAATTTTTGCAAATATATCCGAGGTCTTGAAAAAAACTTTTAAAAGCGCTGGGTCAAAATGAGTGCCTTGACCTGCTTTTAAAATTGACAAAGATTGTTCATGAGTATATGGAAGTTTATACGGGCGACCGGAAATTAATGCGTCATAAACATCGACGATAGCCATAAGCCTCCCTTCAATTGGAATTTCATTTTCACAAAGCCCACGAGGATAACCAGAACCGTTCCATTTTTCATGGTGAGAACCGGCTATTGTAGCGGCAACTTCTAAAAATCTTTTTTCCTGTACATTTGACATGGCATACATTATTGCTTCTTCGCCGATAGACGTGTGGGACTTTATTATTTCAAACTCAGCGGGAGTTAACTTCCCCGGCTTTAAAAGAATATCATCGGGAATTGACATATTCCCCACGTCATGAAGCTGAGAAGCTTGAGTAAACAAGTCTATATTAATATTTTCAAGTTCCTCTGGATATATATTAGCGTCTTTAACTATATGTAAAAAAAGGTTCATGTATTTCTTTGTTCTTACTAGATGGCCGGCAGAGGAACCGTCACGTCGCTCTACCATATTAGAAAGCACAGTTACAATGGCGTTTTGGAGTTCTGTTATTACATTGGCCTTTGCCTCTACCATTTTTTCAAGGTTATGGCTGTAATTATGCAGTTCCCTTTGTTGTTTTACAAGTGAAAGATGAAGTTCTACTCTTTTTTGTAAAAGAGGAAAGGACAGCGGTTTTGTTATATAGTCAACCGCACCAAGATTAAGCCCCTCAAATTCGCTTTTAGTGTCGTCCACTGCCGTTAAAAATATAACTGCTATATCTCGGGTTGGAGGAGGTAAGTTTTTTATTTTTTTTATTAAATCAAAGCCGCTTATTCCTGGCATATCAACATCAAGTAAAATCAAATCAGGCGTAAAACGCTCAAACAAATAAAGCGCTTTCTCTCCCGTTTGAACTAAGGTAACATCGTGCAGATTTTCTAGAGCCTTTCTGGCGATGTGTAAATTAGTCACGTTATCGTCAATGACCATTATCTGCATTTTTTTGTAACTCTCTGCCACTGATTATGCTCCTTTCTTTTGCGCTGAAAGCGGCAAAATTGATGTCTATTGAAATTTAACAAATAGCGCAATTATAGCTATTTGTAAAAACAAAAGCAGCTATGTTCGTAGGAACAGCGGTAAATCGTTTGCTGTTTTGGCTCCACACCTGTTAATGTTTTGTCAAATTGCTCTACTATAAGAAATATGGGCGTTTGACACTGACGCAGGGATTCGGAAAATTTGCCGAAAAGACACTGAGATGGAGATTCCAAACAGTCTCTAAGTAAGCTTATTAGCAATTATAATTGCTAATTGTAAAAATAGGGTTAAATTTGTCACACCTTTATTGAAAATTTTCTGTTTAAATTTTAGAATCTTTATTCAATAAGGGGTTGCCTGTTATTGCAAAACAAATTAAAATCCAAACAGTCTATAAGGCATACTCTATGTCCGTTAAGCCAGTCTATCCAAGTGGCATTAATAGTGTAATCAGTGTTTTTTTCGTTAGTTAAAATACAATTTTCGGTCATACCATCGGTAAGACCTAACAACGGGCAGTAACTACAAGGCGTTTGGTTATTTTTCAAAACTTCAAAACATATTTTATTAGGTATAGCGTTTGGTGCAAAAAGTTTGGTTTTTTTATTAACAAAAAGTAGGGTGAAACTTTCTTTATCAACAACATACACAAATCTGTCTAAATTGTCAATTAGTGACACAAAAGAATTTAAACTTTTTTGTGCTGTTTCAATTTCCTGTTGCTTATTTAAAAAGGCTGACAGCAAATCACATACCGTTCTTAAATTATTAAGGGTTCTGCTTTCAACACTGTAACAACTGCTGAAACTTGCAAAGCCAATAAATCCGGTAGGTTCAGAATTTGTTTTTAAAGCTAATAAATAAAGAGAATTGATTTCTGCCGATGATAATAATTTTTTATAGTCTTGAGAAATATCATCCATATTTTCTAAAATTATTTCACCGTTTTCTTTAAAGATATTATAAATATCTTTAAAGGTTTCCAGCGGTACAACTTTTAAGCTGTTAATTGATGAAGCGGAATCATTAACGATATATTCGTAATCCAATACAAATGCATTGCCTTCGGCGTTTAATTGATAAATAAAGCTTGCGCTAAATTTATAATGCACGGCTATAAGCTGCAAAACAGATTTTGCCGAAGCAAATGGATTACTTGAAGCAAACATATGCCTTAAAAAATAATTAAAGCTGTCGTCCTTAAATAATATGTCTTTAGAAACGTTTTGAGAGTCAATTGCCGTTCTTTCAGATTTATAATCTGCTCTTGAAACTCCGTCGTATATGGTAAATCCGTTTTTACCATTTTCTTTTGTTATGTAAAGAGCTGTGTCTGCGCTTTTGTAAAGAGTGTCAAATTCTGTTCCGTGGAGGGGGCACAATGCAATACCTATGCTGGCGGAAACATTGCATGTAATATCATTTTCGGAAAAAGTTCTTTCAAAAAGTTTACATATTTCATTTGCTTTTGTATAAATCGTGTTTTCAGAAGTATAATTTTTTAATAATACAAAAAACTCGTCTCCGCCAATTCTTCCAATAATGTCATCAGAACGGAAAAGAGGTTTAAGCAAACCGGCAAGTAATGCTAAAACAACATCTCCGAAGAGATGTCCAAGTTTATCGTTTACTACTTTAAAATTATCAATATCAATTATTAAAAGTGCGTGGTTATCATCCCGCCTGTTAAAGCCCTGCAAAGTTTTTCTTATTAAAAATTCTGTGGTAGCTTTATTGTAAAGCCCGGTAAGCTGGTCTATTTCTGCTTTGTTTTTCAGTTCTTCTTCTCTTAAAATTTGTTCATTAATATTTTCAAGGCAACCAATGGCTCTGTAAGGACGACCTTTTTTATCTTTTATAACTATGCCTGAAACTGAACTCCATAAGAATTGCCCAACATCGTTTTTTATTCTAAATCTTATATTGCTTACATTGTTGCCGGCGATTATGTTTTCAAACATTTTGGAAAAAGTCAGTATGTCGTCTTCGTGAATTACGCCTGCAAAAATTGCTTGCTCCGAACTAGATTTGGTCACGGCTTCCCTGCCGAAAAGTAGTTTAAAATTAGTCATGGAAGTAATTTTGTTTTTTGAAAAATCCCATTCAAAAATAGTTTTACCCATTTGTTCCGAAAGGGTGCGGAAGCACTTATCATCAAGTTCTGCAATATCTCTGCGCCGACGAACCTCTAGATAAAAGTGACCAAAGATAGCTAAAGAAATTAATAACAAGCTTATTGTTAATGATATTGCATATGTTGCATTTATGTTTCTTTGTTTTAAAACAACACTACGTTCAACAATTGTGGTTAAAACCCAGTTGTTTACTTCGATAGGAGTAAAAAAAGCGTACCACTCATTTTTGTCATATGAAAACTGAGTATGGGTGGTAACTCCTTTTGAAAATACTTTTTTTATATCTTCTGCAGAAAACCCTTTTTTATATTTAGCTGCATCAATAAAATCAAAGAAACTATCTCTTCCCAATAATGGTTTTTTCAAGTTATCCGCTGTTAAAAAATTACCATTCCGGTCAATTAAAACATAGTGACTTTCTACGTTAAAAAATGTTAAATTAAATATTTGGTTAAGATAGTCCGTTGCTAGGGTAAGCTTTAAGTAAGCTTCTTTTGCTGCACCGCCATTAAAAAGCGGGACAGACATGTATATATAGGCTTTGCCGTCTGCTTCGGAATATGAGATGTCTGAAATAAAATATTTACTGGTTTTTTCAAAATACACTCCGCTTAAATATACACCGGTCTCTGTATTGTTTTCTCCATAGTCTACAGAAAGGCTGGCAAAACCATTTTTTTCAGCTATGTTTTTAAGGAATTCAGAAACCCGTTGGGTTTCAATGTTTTCATATTGTGCCATTGCAAGAGCAGTTGTTTCTAATGTTTCATAAAATGTGTCAAGAACAAAAGTTACTGCTTTTGCGTTGCTTTTAGTCATATGTTCTAAATTTTTGCTGGCAATGGATACCTCGTTGCTTTCTATACGAGTTAAGAAAAGCGCAATTATAAATGAAACAAGCAACAAAACAAAAACCACACTAACAGCAAAAAGGTATTTTCTGCACATCGTAATTATTATTTGCATTTGCAGTCCGCCTTAAATATACTGTTTTTAATCATATGTAATATTGTGTATAGCAATCTTCAGTGTTACCTAATTATTACAATTATATCACGTTAATTAAATATTTACAATAAATTTTAAATTTTAGAAATAAAATAAACATATTTTTGCTAAATACTCTAAATATTGTGTTATTCACACAAAAAACACATACATAATTTATAATTGGATTAACAAGGGTGCTGTTGAAAAATAAATAGTTATATTCAACAGTGACACAAGGGAGCGTGATAAAATGGTTAAAATTCTTGTTGTGGATGATGAGGAAAAAATAAGGGGACTTATTGCAAAATACGCAAGGTTCGAGGGTTTTGACATTGAGACAGCTGCTAATGGAATTGAGGCTATTGAAAAAGTTAAGCCTGGTGGTTTCGATTTAATTGTTATGGACGTTATGATGCCTGAACTTGACGGGTTTTCTGCTGTTAAGGAAATAAGAAAGTTTTCTGATGTGCCTGTTTTAATGCTTTCTGCAAGAGGGGAAGAATACGACAAAATATATGGTTTTGAAATGGGGGTGGATGATTATGTGTCAAAGCCATTTTCCCCAAAAGAACTTATGATGAGAATAAATGCAATTTTAAAGCGGACGGGAACCTCCGTTGGGCATAAAAGAGAGGTATGGCAAAAAGACGGTCTTTTAATAGATTTTACTGCAAGAACCGTTTCGATAGACGGGGATGCCGTTGGCATGTCTCCAAAGGAGCATGAGCTTTTGTTTTACATGGTTAATAACAAAAACATAGCATTAACTAGGGAAAAGTTAATTACAGAAGTTTGGGGATACGATTTTTACGGCGATGACAGAACTCTCGACACTCATATTAAGCTTTTGCGAAAGTCGTTGGGGGAATACAGTAAACTTATTGTAACTATCCGTGGGGTTGGGTACCGTTTTGATACAAACTGATTTATACTATTTTATCAATGAAATTTGGAATTATTATTGGCAGGTGATTTTTTGAAAAAACCTTTTAGCATAAAATTTAAGATTTTTTTATACTTAATAAGTTTTTGCTCTGTTCTTTTAATTCTTTTATGGCTTTTTCAAGTTGTTTTTCTTGAAAGCTTTTATAAAAAAATAAAAGCGGCGGAAATAAAAAAGTGTATGAACGTGATTACTACAAATATTGATGATATATATCTATCAAGCGTTGTGGACGAGATATATTCTACCTACGATTAACAAGTTAAAGTTGTAAATTTAGATAAAATAGAGGGAAAAAGTTTTTTTAGCCAAAGAAGCAGTTGGATGTTTCGCATTCCCCCAATGGAAGCAGAGAAACTAACGGCTATGACAGAGCAAAACGGCGGGGAGCTTTTACAATATGTAAACCTTGGAAGCGAGCCGCCACAAGGAGACGGAAAGCCGGAAGCAAGGCCAAGGCGTGAGGGCAGAATTTCACAAATTTTATTACACACAAAAACCGTTACGGACAGTGACGGGCAGCGATATTTAATTATTCTTTCTTCTCTAATAACTCCTGTAAACGCTACAGTAAATACGTTAAGAGTTCAGCTTGCTTTTATAACTCTTGCCATGGTTTTGGTTTCTATAATTATTGCACTTGTAATGTCTAGCTGGGTTTCAAGGCCTATTATTTCAATTTGCCTAGGAGCAAAAAAACTTTCTATGGGAGATTACGGCGTAAAATTTCATGGGGACGGTTATGGGGAAATTAAAGAGCTATCAGACATTTTAAACCATACGGCAAAGGAGCTTTCAAAGGTGGAAGCTTTACGCCGGGAGCTTATTGCAAATATATCCCACGATTTACGAACGCCACTTACGCTGATAGAAGGTTACGCCGAAGCAATGAGGGATTTGCCCGGCGAAATGTCTCCGGAAAATGCACAAATTATCATTGATGAAGCAAAAAGGCTTAACCGGCTTGTTAACGACGTTTTGGATCTTTCAAAGTTACAAACCGGAGCGGAGGTAATTGAAGCGGATATATATGACCTAACAGAGTCAGTTGAAAATGTTGTAACGAGGTTTAACAGCCTAATAAAACCTGAGGGGTACACTATAGAATTTACAAAAGAAGAAGACGCTTTCGTATATGCCGATGAGGATAAAATTACGCAGGTTATATATAACCTTTTGTCAAATGCAGTGCAATACACAGGAGAAAATAAGTTAGTTTACGTTTCCCAAAGAGTTTTGGCAAACAGCGTTAAAATAGAAGTAACCGACACGGGAAAAGGCATTGCGCCCGAGGATTTGCCGCATATTTGGGAAAGATATTACCGTTCGCAAAACAATCACAAGCGTGACATTGCAGGGACAGGCATAGGACTTTCGCTTGTAAAATCCATTTTTGAAAACCATAACGCACAATACGGAGTAGATACATCTGAAAAAGGAAGTACGTTTTGGTTTGTTCTGCCGCTGCAAAATAAAAGCTAATCCAGAGCTAATCTTACTTTATATATTGTATTGACGATAGATATATTTAATAATATAATTAGGGCAAAAAGGTGTGGGATTTATGCTCGAAAATAACCCTATTTTAGAAAAAATGAAAAATTGTGAGGAAGTTTTTTGGCGAAATATGATAAAAGATAGTAATAATATATTTAGTTCTGACGACATTGAGGGAGCAAAAAACAGGCTACTGCGTTTTGCGCCTTTTTTGCGCCTGGCGTTTCCGGAAACAGTAAATGGTATTATAGAATCACCCGTAAGGCGGATTAACCAAATGAAAGAATGTCTTGGGGCAAATATTAAAGGCAATTTATACTTAAAATGTGACAGTGAATTGCCAATTTCCGGCTCTATAAAAGCAAGAGGCGGCATTTACGAAGTTTTATGTATAGCGGAAGAAATTGCAGTTAGTAGTGGTTTATTAAAAACAAGGGACGATTATTCCGTTTTAATGGGAGATGAATTTCACAATCTGTTTTCAAAATATTCAATTGCTGTAGGTTCTACCGGGAATTTAGGGCTTTCTATAGGAATAATGGGTACGAAGCTTGGATTTAAAGTAACTGTCCATATGTCTTCTGATGCTAAGAAGTGGAAAAAAGACTTGTTAAGAGAGAAAGGCGCAGTTGTTATAGAATATTCCGGAGACTATGAGCTTGCTGTTGCTAATGGAAGAAAACAAGCGGAAAGTGACGATTTTTGTTATTTTATCGACGATGAAAATTCTCAAAAGCTGTTTTTGGGCTATAGCGTTGCGGCTGGAAGGCTGTTTGACCAGCTTAGGGAAATGAACATTTGTGTTGATGAAAATAACCCTCTTTATGTCTATTTACCATGCGGAGTGGGCGGAGGACCGGGGGGCGTTGCTTACGGCTTAAAACAGATTTATAAGGAAAATGTTAAATGCTATTTTGCAGAGCCTGTTCAAGCACCTTGTATGCTTCTTGGAGTTATGACAGGGCTTAAAAACCAGATAAGTGCTTTAGATATTGGCTTAACAGGAAAAACCTGCGCCGACGGGCTGGCGGTTAATCGGGCTTCAAAGCTTGTTTGCAGTGCCGTTGGGGGAATGCTTCATGGATTTTTCACAGTTTCTGACGAAAACTTATGTAGATATGTTAAAATGCTTTATAATTCATGTGGTATTTTTATTGAGCCTTCCGCCGCAGCTGGCTTTAAAGGGTTATCCTTTGTGGAGGACAATGAAAACGCAAACCATATAATTTGGGCAACAGGTGGTAATATGGTGCCGGAATATGAAAGGCAAAGAGTTTTAGATATGGTACGGTTATGAGGCTACAAGCAATTTTCGTGCCCTTGAGGGTGTGTTGAATATTGAATAAAAAATTTTAAAACGATGTAAAAACTCCCCCCTAAATCCGGTCTTTTTTACGTCTGAAATTTTCCAAATAAGGATTATTCAACACGCCCTTGAATACAGGTTCTTAGAGCCTGTTTAGAATCTCCATTTCAGTGTCTTTTCGGCAAATTTTCCGAATCGCTGCGTCAATGGCAAACGCCCATACTTCTTCTAGTATGAACGTTCACCACTTCCTTGCGATTCGAAAAATTTGCTCAAAAATCCACTAAAAGCGAGATTCCAAACAGGCTCTTAGAAAAGGCGAAACGTATTCCCATAATTGCTATGACAGCTAATGCATTTAAAGAAGATTTTGAAAAATGCTTTGAAAGCGGCATGAATGACCATGTATACTCCTTAACCACATAAAATAGCACTGCCTTGCGGCGAATTTTACTTGTGGACTACGTCATCAACTTCTTGTGTGCCGCTAGCACACGGCGTCGTCTCTTCCTTGCCACAAGCAAAATTTGCTCGCAACTCAGTACCATTTTATATGGTTAAGGAGTATAGCAGTTTTCTAATTCATAGTCCAATGAAACACGGCACATTAGCGCAAACAACCTAGGTGTTTAGTGATTTGTTGGACTACATCACCTCAATATAAGCTCAGGCACGTCGTAAATGCTATTTACAATTGTTGCAGGAGTGGTTTTTAAAACATCAAAACTTTGGTGACCGTTTGCAACCAAAACGCAGTCGCACCCTGCGGCTTGCGCAACCTCATAATCATGTACGGTATCACCGATAAATAAAACCTTTGATTTATCAATTTCTCTTTTGGTTACAAATTCTACCGCCAAGCCGGATTTACTAACGGCATAATGATTGTTTATGCCTAAAATATCAGTAAAATATTTATTTATATTAAAAGGATTCATCTGTTCCAGTAAGCTGTTTTGCTCTGTAGAAGAAATAACGGTTTGTTTAATGCCAAGTTTATTAAAAATATCCAATACATTTTCAGCACCATCAAAAAGGCGCATTTTTTTATGTTCCACAGTATAGTTTTCAATTTCATGGAGGTTATGCATGCAGGCATGTCCTCGAACATTGTGCCGTTCCAGTCCCAGATTATGCAGTCGTATTTCGTTTTATCCTCTTGTATAGCGCCTATAGAGCCTGTGGAGAAAACATTAATCCCAAAGCCGTCAAAGACGCCCTCAACGCCGGAATGAGAACTTTTGCTCATAAAAATACCTCCTTTATAACGACGGTAGTAACAATAATAATTTTAGCTATTAGGATACGTTTTGTCAAATTATTTAAATAGTTTAGAACTGTTATAAAATATTTCTTAGGCAATAAATTTACAAAATATGTTTAAAAATTTTATTATATGGCAATATTGGAAAAAATAAAAAAAAAATATGTCAATATAAACTTGACACATTCGTTGATTTATGATACAGTTATTAACTGTATCGCTAAAAATATCCTATATACCCAACCATTCAAGTATATCACATATTTTTATAAAGTTCAACATATTTTTTGCAATTATGCCATTTAAACTGCACTTTTTGCAGATTTAATTGGTCTGCATTAATTTAAATAAAGGGGTGTTGTGCCATGGAAAAGGGTCGTATTCATCCGATTGAGCTTGGCAATTGTGTCCGCATGAGCTATTCTAAAATCGACGAGGTTTTAGAAATGCCCAATCTTATCGAGGTCCAAAAAGACAGCTACAGATGGTTTTTAAGTGAAGGATTGAAAGAAGTATTCCAGGATGTATCCCCAATCACCGATTATAGCGGCAATTTGGTGCTTGAATTTATTGATTTTACTCTTGATGAAAAACCGAAATATTCCATTGAGGAATGTAAAGAGCGGGATGCTACTTATGCCGCACCTTTAAGGGTGAAATGCAGGCTTCATAACAAAGAGCTTGATGAAATAAAAGAGCAGGAAATATTTATGGGTGATTTTCCGCTTATGACGGACAACGGAACGTTCATTATAAACGGGGCAGAGCGTGTTATAGTTAGCCAGCTTGTACGCTCTCCGGGTATTTATTACAGCATGGACTACGATAAAGTGGGCAAGCAGCTTTTAAGCTCGACGGTTATACCAAACCGCGGCGCATGGCTTGAATATGAAACTGATTCTAACGACGTATTTTCCATACGTGTAGACAGAACGAGAAAAGTTCCAGTTACCGTACTAATCCGTTCGTTAGGTGTTTCCTCCGACGAGGAAATTATTGAGCTTTTCGGCGAAGAACCAAAAATTTTAAATACAATTGATAAAGACATAAGTAAAAATTACGAAGAGGGTCTTATTGAAATTTATAAAAGAGTACGCCCGGGAGAACCTCCCACGGTTGAATCCTCCGAAACTCTCATTAGAAGTATGTTTTTTGACCCAAAACGTTACGACTTGGCTAAAGTTGGGCGTTATAAATTTAATAAAAAGCTTCATTTAAGAAACAGAATAAAAGGCTTTACTCTTGCAGAAGCAGTAATTGACCCTAATTCAGGGGAGATTATAGGGGAGGAAGGGCAAACTGTTAATTTGGATTTAGCCGACGCTATACAAGATTCAGGCGTAGGCTTTGTTTGGGTTAACGTTGAAGGCGGTAAAACAAAAGTTTTATCTAACATGGCTGTTTCTATAGAGCCTTATATTAAACCCTACGGTCTTGATGCCAAAGCTTTAGGTGTTAAGGAAAAGGTTTATTTTCCTGTGCTTCTGGATCTTTTAGAAAACAACGAAACCCCTCAGGAATTGGAACTTGCAATTAAAAACAATATTCCCAAGCTTGTCCCCAAACACATAACCCTTGAGGATATTATGGCTTCAATTAACTATGTTATACATTTGGATTACGGCATTGGACACAAGGACGATATTGACCATTTAGGAAACCGCCGTATCCGTGCTGTTGGCGAGCTTTTACAAAACCAGTTTAGAATTGGTCTTGCAAGAATGGAACGTGTTGTTAAAGAAAGAATGACAATACAAGATATGGATGTTGTAACACCTCAGGCTCTTATTAACATTCGCCCTGTTACAGCGGCTATCAAAGAGTTCTTCGGAAGCTCTCAGCTTTCTCAGTTTATGGATCAAACAAACCCTCTTGCAGAGCTTACAAACAAGCGCCGTTTGTCTGCACTTGGTCCTGGCGGTCTTAGCCGTGACAGAGCGGGCTTTGAAGTTCGTGACGTTCATTTTAGCCATTACGGACGTATGTGTCCTATTGAAACACCTGAAGGTCCTAACATTGGTCTTATTAACTCCCTTTCAACATTTGCGAGAATTAATGAATATGGCTTTATTGAAGCGCCTTACCGACTGGTTGACCATACAGGAGAAAGAACAAAAGTTCTTAAAGATTATATTTACGTTACGGCAGACGAGGAAGAAAACTTCATGGTTGCCCAAGCAAACGAACCGCTGGACGAAGAGGGTCACTTTATTCATAAAAAAGTTTCCGGTCGTTTCCGTGAGGAAATTGTTGAGGTTGACAGCAAAAACATCGACCTAATGGACGTTTCTCCAAAACAGATTGTTTCCGTTGCAACGGCGTTAATTCCGTTCCTTGAAAACGACGACGTTACAAGGGCTTTAATGGGCTCAAACATGCAAAGACAAGCAGTTCCCCTTTTAACGACACAATCACCGATAGTGGGAACTGGTATGGAGTATAAAACGGCTAAAGATTCCGGTGTTACAGTAGTTGCTACAGGAGACGGTGTTGTAGAGCGTGTTATTGCCAGTGAAATTACAATTAAACAAAACGACGGCACTAAGAAAATATATAAATTAACTAAATTTTTACGTTCCAACCAAGGAACTTGTATAAATCAACGCCCAATTGTTGAAAAAGGGCAAATTATTAAAAAAGGCGATATTATTGCTGACGGTCCATCAACTAACAAAGGTGAACTTGCTCTTGGTAAAAACCCTCTTATAGGCTTTATGACATGGGAAGGTTTTAATTACGAGGATGCTATTTTGCTTTCCGAAAAGCTTGTTGAAGAAGACGTATATACCTCTGTTCATATTGAAGAATACGAAGCAGAAGCGAGAGACACTAAACTTGGACCAGAAGAGATAACAAGAGATATTCCAAACGTTGGCGACGATGCTCTTAAAGACCTTAACGAAAACGGCATTATAAGAATTGGTGCGGAAGTTCAGCCAAATGATATATTAGTAGGCAAGGTAACCCCGAAAGGCGAAACAGAACTAACGGCAGAGGAACGCTTGTTACGTGCGATTTTCGGTGAAAAAGCAAGAGAAGTTCGTGATACTTCATTACGTGTTCCTCACGGCGAAAACGGTATAATTGTAGACGTTAAAATATTTACAAGAGAAAACGGCGACGAATTGCCTCCTGGTGTAAACCAGCTTGTACGTGTATATATTGCTCAAAAACGTAAAATTTCTGTTGGTGACAAAATGGCAGGGCGCCATGGTAATAAAGGCGTTATTTCAAGAGTACTCCCTGTGGAGGATATGCCGTTTTTGCCAAACGGAAGACCTCTTGACATTGTTCTTAATCCTCTGGGCGTTCCGTCCCGTATGAATATCGGACAAGTGCTTGAAGTCCATTTAGGGCTTGCTGCAAAGGCTCTTGGCTGGAAAATTGCAACACCTGTATTTGACGGTGCAAACGAAATTGATATAATGGATACATTAGAACTTGCCGACAATTTTCTTAACATGGAAAAAGAAGATTTTATTAATAAATGGCAAGATATTGTTGAGGAATATATTTTTAACGACCTCATAGAGAACTATGAAAACCGTGAAGAGTGGAAAGGCGTTCACTTAACACGTGACGGTAAAATTGCATTAAGAGACGGCAGAACAGGGGATTATTTCGATAACCCTGTAACAGTTGGATATATGCATTACTTGAAGCTCCACCACCTTGTAGACGATAAAATCCATGCTCGTTCTACAGGCCCTTACTCACTTGTAACCCAACAGCCTCTTGGCGGTAAAGCTCAGTTCGGCGGACAGCGTTTCGGAGAAATGGAAGTTTGGGCGCTTGAAGCTTACGGCGCAGCTTACACATTGCAAGAAATATTAACAGTTAAGTCCGACGATATTGTTGGGCGTGTTAAAACTTATGAAGCAATTGTTAAAGGCGAAAACATTCCTGAACCAGGTGTTCCAGAATCCTTTAAAGTATTACTTAAAGAATTACAGGCTCTTTCACTTGACGTACGAGTGCTTACAGAGGATTATGCAGAGGTTGAAATTAAAGAATCTATTGATGATGTAGATGATTTATCAGTTAACCTTGAAGGAATTGAAAACGAAGAAAACGGAAAATCCGGCAACTTTGTACGTGGAGGTTACTCCAGCATAATTGATGACCCATTAGCATTTGGGGATTTCGGAAGTTTTGTCGATGATGAGGAAGGGGAAGACGATGAGGATTTTGATTCAGAAGACGTCGTAGACGATGACGAAGACGACGATGATGATGAAGATGAATCTTTTAGCAGCAAGGCTGCACCTTTTAAAAAGCCAAAAGAAAAAGAACTTGAACTTGATGTTAAAGAACTTTTATCAATAGACGACCTTGTTGGAGGGTTGGACGATTTTGACGAAGCGGGCATGTTTGAAATAGACGATGACCTTTATGACGAAGACGAAGACCTTGAAGACGACAAAGATGATGACTTTTTAGATAATGAATAATATGAAAAGGAGAAATTGAATGACTACCCAAAATACAGAGCAATCAATATCTTTTGATTCAATTAAAATTGGATTAGCTTCTCCTGAAAAAATTAGAGAATGGTCTCGAGGCGAGGTTAAAAAGCCCGAGACCATAAATTACAGAACGCTAAAGCCTGAACGTGACGGCTTGTTTTGCGAAAGAATTTTCGGGCCTAATAAAGACTGGGAATGCCATTGCGGCAAATACAAAAGAATACGTTATAAGGGCGTTGTATGCGACCGTTGCGGCGTTGAAGTAACAAAGTCCAAAGTTCGCCGGGAAAGAATGGGGCATATTGAACTGGCAGCCCCTGTTTCCCATGTTTGGTACTTCCGTGGGATTCCAAGCAGAATGGGGCTTATCCTTGCAATGTCTCCTAGGTCTTTAGAAAAAATACTTTATTTTGCCTCTTACGTTGTTTTAGACGGCGGAGATACAGGCTTGCAGGCTAAGCAATTATTAACAGAAAAAGAATACAGAGACAATGTTGAAAAATTTGGAAATACATTCCGTGTTGGCATGGGTGCTGAAGCGGTTAAAGAGTTATTGCAGGCTATTGACCTTGAAAAAGAATCAGCAGATTTAAAAAGAGCTTTAAAAGAAACTACAGGGCAAAAAAGAATTAGATACATTAAAAAGCTTGAAGTTATTGAATCTTTCAGAGTTTCCGGAAACAGACCGGAATGGATGGTTTTAGATGCTATCCCGGTAATACCGCCGGATTTGCGCCCTATGGTGCAGTTAGATGGCGGCAGGTTCGCAACCTCGGACTTAAACGACCTTTACAGACGTGTTATTAACAGAAATAACCGTTTGAAAAGGCTTTTAGACTTAGGTGCGCCGGACATTATCGTAAGAAACGAAAAAAGAATGCTCCAAGAAGCGGTAGACGCTCTTATTGATAACGGGCGCAGGGGAAGACCTGTTACAGGCCCAGGCAACCGTGCTCTTAAATCCCTTTCGGATTTATTAAAAGGTAAACAAGGGCGTTTCCGTCAGAATCTTCTTGGAAAAAGAGTTGACTATTCCGGTCGTTCGGTTATCGTCGTTGGGCCGGAGCTTAAAATATTCCAGTGTGGTTTACCTAAGGAAATGGCTGTAGAGCTTTTCAAGCCTTTTGTTATGAAAAAGCTTGTTACAGAGGGTCTTTCCCACAACATAAAAAGCGCAAAAAGAATGGTTGAAAGATTACAACCGGAAGTTTGGGACGTTTTAGAGGAAGTTATTAAAGAACATCCTGTAATGCTTAACCGTGCCCCAACTTTGCACAGACTTGGTATTCAGGCCTTTGAACCAGTTTTAGTAGAGGGGCGTGCTTTAAAGCTTCATCCACTTGTTTGTACAGCTTATAACGCCGACTTTGACGGCGACCAAATGGCTGTTCACGTTCCCCTTTCCGTGGAAGCACAGGCGGAATGCCGCTTCCTTCTTTTAGCTCCTAACAACCTTTTAAAACCTTCCGACGGTGCGCCGGTTACGGTTCCGTCACAGGATATGGTTTTGGGAATTTATTACTTAACACTTTTATTAGAGGGCGCTAAAGGGGAAGGCAAATGCTTCACCGACGAAAATGAAGCTGTTTTAGCCTACGAAAACGGAGTTGTTTCCCTCCATGCTAAAATTAAGCTTAGGCGCACGCTTGAAATAGACGGCGAGAAAAAGTCGAAAATTATTGATACTACAGTTGGCAGAATTATTTTTAACGAGGCAATTCCTCAAAATATCGGTTTTGTTGACAGGTCTATTCCTGAAAACTTATTCTTATATGAAATTGATTATTTATGCGATAAAAAGTCTGTTGGGCGTATAATTAACAGATGCATTAATAAATACGGCACGACAGACACTGCTATTGTGCTTGACAAGGTAAAAACTTTAGGTTTCAAATATTCTACAAAAGGCGCTCTTACTGTTTCAGTATCTGAAATGGAAATTCCGTCTTCTAAGCAGGAATTAATTGACATTGCGGAAAATGAAGTGGAAGTAGTTTCTAAAATGTTCAGGCGAGGGCTAATGACTGACGAAGAACGCCACGAAAAGGTTTTGGCAGCGTGGACGGAATGTAACGAAAAAATTACAACCGCACTTCTTCAAGGTCTTGGCAAAACAAATGCTATTTATATGATGGCTCACTCTGGTGCCCGTGGTTCTAACAACCAGATTAAACAGCTTGCAGGTATGCGTGGTCTTATGGCCAGCCCGTCTGGTAGGATTATGGAATTCCCTATTAAGTCTAACTTCCGTGAAGGGCTTACAGTTTTGGAATATTTCATTTCTGCCCACGGTGCAAGAAAAGGCTTGGCGGATACAGCTTTAAGAACGGCAGACTCCGGCTATTTAACAAGACGTCTTGTAGACGTTTCCCAAGATATTATTATCAGAGAATGGGACTGCGTAAAAGAAGAGGACGAAACGCCTGGTATGTGGGTTTCCGCATTTATGGACGGCAAAGAGACTATAGAGCCGCTTTGTGACAGGCTTTCTGGGCGTTGGTCCGTTGAAGACATTTACCACCCTGAAACTAACGAAATTATTGTACCAAAAGATACTATGATAACACCAGACCAGGCTGATCTTATTGAAAAATGCGGTATAACCAAAGTTCATATTCGTACTATACTTACTTGCCGCTCAAGAATCGGGCTTTGCACTAAGTGTTACGGCGCAAATATGGCATCGGGTAGGGCAGTTAGAATAGGCGAAACTGTAGGGATTATTGCAGCTCAGTCTATCGGCGAGCCGGGAACACAGCTTACAATGCGTACGTTCCATACCGGCGGTATCGCCAGCAACGAAGATATTACCCAAGGTTTGCCTCGTGTTGAGGAGCTTTTTGAGGCGAGAAAGCCTAAAGGTCTTGCGATTATCGCTGAAATTCCGGGTAAAGTTACTGTTAACGATACTAAGAAAAAGCGTGAAGTTATTATTACAAACGAAGAAACTCTTGAATCCAAGGAATATTTGATTCCTTACGGTTCACGTATTAAAGTTTATAACAATGACGTTGTTGAAGCAGGCGACGAGCTTACAGAAGGTAGCGTTTACCCACACGATATACTTAAAATTAAAGGGCTTAGAGGCGTACAAGATTATATGCTTCAAGAGGTTCAAAGAGTTTACCGCCTGCAAGGCGTTGATATTAACGATAAGCACATTGAGGTTATTGTTCGCCAAATGCTTAAACGTGTTAAGGTTGAAGAAAACGGCGATACGGACTTTTTGCCTGGCAGCCTTGTAGACTGGCTTGAATATGAAGAGGTTAACAACCGCATAGGTGGAGAAGGGCTTGAAACGGCAGTTGGCCAGCGTGTGCTTTTGGGTATAACAAAAGCCTCCCTTGCAACAGATTCTTTCCTTTCCGCAGCGTCGTTCCAGGAAACTACAAGAGTTTTAACAGAAGCCGCAATTAAAGGAAAAATAGACCCACTTATCGGACTCAAAGAAAATGTTATTATTGGTAAGCTGATACCTGCCGGAACAGGTATGCAGACATACAGACGAGTAGATGTTATGGCTAACGCATAGATATATTAGCCATGGTTTAGAGTTAAGGGAGGGCATATAAATGAGGTTATTAACAAGGTCGGACTTTGATGGGCTTGCGTGCGGAGCGTTGCTCACGGAAGTTGGTATTGTAGACAATTTTAAGTTTGTACACCCAAAAGATATTCAGGATGGGCTTGTAGAAGTTTCAGACAATGACGTTCTAGCTAACATTCCTTATGTTAAGGGGTGCAAAATGTGGTTTGACCACCATTCAAGTGAATCCGAACGTTTATCGGACGGAGAAAAATATTTTGAGGGGGAAAGCCGCATTGCTCCCAGCGCCGCAAGAATCATTTATGAATATTACGGCGGCAAAGATAAAATGCCTCATTTTGAAGAAATGATTAAATACGTTGATAAAGTTGATTCCGGCGATTTGACAAAAGAAGAAATATTAGACCCTAAGGGCTGGATTTTACTTGGATTTATTATGGACCCCCGAACCGGGCTTGGGCGCTTTCGCAATTTTGCCATAAGTAATTACGAACTTATGCAAGTTTTAATGGAAGCGTGCCGTACCAAAAACATTGACGAAATTTTAGCAATGCCGGATGTTTTAGAGCGTGTAGAGCTTTATAATGACCAGTCTAAATTGTTTATTCAAATGCTTAAAGAACGTACAAAAGTAGACGGTAATGTAATTATTACGGATTTAAGAAACGTTGATATTATTTTTGCCGGGAACAGGTTTTTAGTTTACAGCCTTTTCCCAGAGCAAAACATTTCTATATGGGTTGTAGACGGCAGAGGCAAGCAGAATTGCCCGATAGCAGTTGGATACAGCATAATTAATAAAACCTCCAATACAGATGTTGGAAGCCTTATGCTAAAACATGGCGGCGGAGGGCATAAGCAGGTTGGCACTTGCCAAGTAGCTTATGACGAAGCAGACAAAGTAATAGACGAACTTGTAAATCAAATGAAAATTGACGGGTAGATATGAATAAAATACATTATTTTGACGAAGTTACATCAACTATAGATGTTGCGAAAGAAATGGCTGTAAAGGGCTGTGAGCATTTTACGGCGGTTATTGCCGCTTCACAAACTAAAGGCAGAGGGCGTCAAGGCAATGAATGGCATTCTTTAAAGCATACAGGGCTTTATATGAGCGTTGTGTTAAAACCAAAGGGCGGGCTTTCTGAAGCCGCCCTTTTTCCAATGCTTGCGCCTGTGGCAGTCTGCCAAGCTGTCTCTGAAACAACAGGGCTTGCAACAGGAATAAAATGGCCCAACGACGTTATAGCAAACAAAAAAAAGCTTTCAGGGATTTTAGTTGAAAGCTCTATTACTGATGGGGTTTTAAATTATGCTGTTTTAAGCATGGGGATTAATGTAAACAACCAAGAATTTCCAAATGAATTAAAAGAAAAAGCCACTTCCTTGCTTATTGAAACAAAAACCACATGGAGTATTCAGTACATTGGTGAAGTCATCCTTAATAAGCTTAAGGAACTGGAGCAAAATGAAGATATACATGGAAAATACAAAAAGCTTTGCTTAAATATAGGCAGAAAAGTATTAGTAAAAAAAGGCGCAGAAATATATACCGCAACCGCAGTTGACATTCTACAAAGCGGAGAGCTTGAAATAATTTTGGAAAATGGCAAAAAAACCGCAATTAACAGCGCAGAAGTAAGTATCCGAGGAGAAAACGGTTACTTATGAAAATATGTCAGAGGCAGGCTCAATTGAGTCGGAAGCATCTAGGCCACAGTTTCTTGAATTAAAATATACACATTGTTTACAGTTGCTTTGGGCGTTGTTTCTGTAGGGCAAATTGATGTCTTGCTCAATTCCTTTAAAAAGCTTACAATTTTTTAAATTCTTTGAATGAACCATACAATTACACAATCCTTTCGTATATATGTATTAATGATTATTTAAGAGTATTTACGAAAAGGCCTAAAAATATTCCGGGGGTATAATATGGGCTATTTTCTTCAAGGGCTTACAATGGGGCTTGCTTACGTTGCGCCTATAGGCGTACAAAATCTATTTGTAATAAACACTGCTCTTACTCAAAAGATGAGCCGGGCATACCTTACCGCTCTTATTGTAATTTTTTTCGATGTTACATTAGCCCTTGCCTGTTTTTTCAGCATAGGGGCACTTATTGAAAAATTCAACATAGTTGAAATGCTGGTTTTACTTATTGGAAGCATTATTGTAATTTATATAGGTATTGGGCTTATTAGAAGCAAGAACACCGCCGGAAATACTCAAGACGTTAATATCCCCATAATTAAAGTTATAACTACTGCATGTGTTGTTACATGGTTTAACCCTCAAGCCTTAATTGACGGAAGCATGATGCTAGGTGCATTTAAAGCAACTATACCGCCACAGGATGCTTCTAAATTTATTTTGGGCATAATAAGCGCATCATGCCTTTGGTTTTTGGGATTATCAACTTTTGTTTCATTATTTCGTCAAAAGTTTAATATTAAGGTGTTAAGAGTAATAAATATAATTTGTGGCATAATTATTGTATTTTATGGGTTTAAATTAAGCTATAGCTTTATTCAGAAGCTGTTATAGCTCAAGGAGGGTTTTAAATGAACAAAAAAATGATAGCTCCTACTGTTTGTGCCTTAGTTGTAATTATTTGCATTATAGGTTATTTAAGCTTGTTTACTATGATACCTAATATTGTTGTAATAGGTTTTGCAGTTTTAATTGGAATATTTGTAATTGGGGCTATTTTTTATGTCCTAATGCAAAGATATAAAGAGATCAAAGGAGGAGAAGAAGATGATATTAGTAAATACTGATTTTATCACGGGGAAGGAACTTCAAACATTGGGCTTAGTAAAGGGCTCTACAGTTCACTCCAAAAACATTGGCTCGGATATTTTAAGTGGGCTTAAAACAATTGTAGGTGGGGAAATTGAGCAGTATTCAGAAATGATGAACGAAGCAAGGGCAATTGCAACAAAGCGTATGGTTAAAGAAGCAGAGGCTTTAGGGGCAGACGGTGTTATTAACATTCGGTATGTTTCAAGTGCTGTTATGGCAAGTGCTGCAGAAATTGTGGCTTACGGAACAGCAGTTAAATTTATATAAAACGGCTTAAAACGGGGGAAGTGGTTTAATAAACCGCTTCCCCTGTTTTCTATAACACCTTAACATTATATTGTAAAATCCAGAAATTAAGTTGTAAATAAAAAGCAATAAGCTGGGGAGTTGCCATTAATTGCCCAAACCACGGTTTTGAAACATCTGCCGGGCTTTCAAGAAATTCGAGCATTGCTTTTTTATCAATTAATTGATTAATTGGTTGATTCTTGTCGTTAATAACATCTTTTAATTTAGCCCTTACAATGCTGTCGTATCCGGGGTGATAAGTTTTTGGAAACGCACTTTTTCTCCGTTTAACAATTTCTTCCGGCAAAATATCTGAAAAGGCGTGGCGCAAAAGTGATTTTGGCGTTCCATCACATTTAATTTTCCAAGGCACGTTCCACAGAAATTCCACAAGGCGATAATCGGCAAATGGAACTCTTGCGGAAATTGAGCAGGCAGAGCCGCACCGTTCTGTCCTGTCTCTAAGGTTTGCCAAAAACCATTTCATGTTTAAATAAGCAATATCACGCCTGCGCTTGTCAAGGTCGGTATCTGTTTCTAAATATGGCACTTGACTTATAGTTTCAGAGTATCTTTTATTAATATATCCGTCAATATCTATTTGAGAAGTTATATCTTTGGAAATTAAGGATTTTCTAAAGTCCAGTTGTCTGTTCCACGGGAATGTTTTTGAGTTTAAAGCTTCTTCCGAATGAAACCACATATACCCGCCGAAAAATTCATCGGCGCATTCCCCTGTTAACACGGTATTATGGGTCTTTGAGGCTTCTCTGCAAAAATAGAGCATAGAAGAGTCTACGTCTGCCATAGCTGGTAAATCTCTGGCAATAACCGCCGGAAACAAATCATCCGCAAGGCTTTCAATGGGGCAAACAATAAAATGGTTGTTTGTATTTAATTTTTCTGCTGCAAGGGTCGCCCATTTTCTGTCTGTATCCTTTTGAAAATCGTTGGCGGTGAAATGAAGCTCATTGTCTTCATAGTCAAATGAAAAAGTATCAAGTCTTTCCCCGCTTTTTTTAAATTCTTTTGCGGCTACAGCGGTAACAATGCTGGAATCTATCCCACCGGATAAAAATGTGCATGTCTTTTTTCCTACAACAAGCTGTCTTTTTATAGAATCTTCAACTAAATAACGAGTGTTTTCAATGGCTTCGCTAAGGCTGTAGCTATCATCAGATGAAGTAACTTCCCAATATAAATGTTCATAAAAGCCGCTATTTTTATATACGCCAAAATGACCTGGGTTAATTTCGGCTATTCCGGCAAAAACTCCGTTGCCCTCTGTTCGAGTAGGGAAAAGCCCAAATATTTCGCAAAGGCCGTCTCTGTCAATTTTCGGTTCAATTCCGGGGAATTTAAACAACGCTTTCATTTCAGATGCAAATATAATCTGATCGTCTTTTATGGTGTAAAATAAAGGTTTAACACCAAGTCTGTCTCTGCAAAGAAAGAGGGATTTGTTGTTATCGTCCCATATTGCAAAGGCAAAAATGCCGTTTATTATGCTAGCGCAGTCGTACCCGAGGCAAATAAAGCAGTTAAGCACAATTTCGCAGTCGTCGTCTGATGTAAGCTCAAAACCTTCTGAGCGTAAATACCGCTTTAATTCAAATTTATTATAAATCTCGCCGTCAAAAACAATGATATAACGTTGATGGTTTTTCCGTAATAATTTTTCAGGCTGTGAGCCGTTGTATACTACAAAGCAGTCGTCTTTTTGAACTACATGGGCATATTGCTCATCACTGTTATGGTTACTAACACAAAAAATGCCGTTCTTGTTATTATGCTTTAAAAGTTTGCCGTTTCCTCTGTGCTTTAGAGTCTCGCCCATGATGTCCATTATTTTATCATATTTTTCAATATCATTGTTATAATTAACTGCAAAACTGCAAAAACCGGAAATACCGCTCATTTCGATTCCCCATTCCTAACTCTAGATTGTACTATAATCATATAGACTTAGAGCCAAGTTTGTGCTTGTACATGGGACAAAAAAATGAATGGTTTTTCCGGTTTTTTATTTTTAGTTAAATCCTTAAAACTTTGTCTTCTTCCTCTTGTTTGAACTGGTTTGTATAAAGCTTGTAATAATGCCCTTTTAGTGCCATAAGCTCTTTATGGTTGCCGCTTTCAATTATGTTTCCGTGTTCAAGCACCAAAATGCGGTCGCAAGTACGAATAGTTGAAAGTCTGTGGGCGATTATAAAGCTTGTGCGCCCAGAAAGAACTTTATCCACAGCTTTTTGGATAACCATTTCGGTTTCAGTATCAATTGAAGACGTCGCTTCGTCTAAAATAAAAAGCCTTGGATTTGCGATTATCGCTCTTGCAAACGAAACAAGCTGCTTTTCCCCAGCGGAAAGTTTGTCGCCGCCCTCTCCAACGTCTGTTTGGAAGCCTTTTTCCTTTCGCATAATGAAATCGTAAGCGTTTACAGTTTTAGCAGTTTCAATAACTTCCTCGTCCGTTGCGGTTAATTTGCCGTATCTAATGTTTTCCATAATTGTGCCGCTAAATAAATGGGGCGTTTGCAAAACATAACCCAAATTAGACTGTAACCATATTTGGGGGCGTTTTTTATAATCAACGCCGTCAATTTTTATAACACCCTCGGTTGGCTCGTAAAAGCGGCAAAGCAAATTTACAATTGTGCTTTTGCCTGCGCCTGTCGCTCCGACTATAGCTGTTTTTTCCCCAGCTTTCACATGGAGGTTAAAGCTTTCTAATACTTTCTCCCCTTCTTTATATGAAAAACCTACGTTATCAAATTCAATATCGCCAACAATTTCAGGCCAGTTATCTTTATTAGCAAATTCCTTTAATACCTCTTCGTTATCAGTAATATCTGGAGTTTTTTCCACAAGGGAAAAAGTTCGTTCAGCAGAAGCTTGGGCAGATTGCATTTCAGAAAAAATTCTGGCAATTTGCTGAACAGGCTCAAAAATTTGCATTGTGTAAGAAACAAATACGGATAAAGTACCAAAGCTTATTGCTCCGGTAAAAACAGCTCCGCCCCCACGCCATAAAATAAGACCCACTCCAAGGGAGCTTATGGAAAGCACTACCGGTAAATAAACAGAGGATAAAACAGCGGCTCTAACGCTTACCGTACGCATATCAGAGGTTAAAACGCTGTATTCCTTTAAGTTCTCCTCTTCACGGATTAAGGTTTTTGTTGTTCTTGCCCCCATAATACCTTCCGTTATTGCGCCGGTTATTTTGGAGTTTATTTTTCTAACGTCTCTTTGGTTTTTTAATATCTTTCTTTGAAAGTAAAAGCTTACAACACACAAAATTGGCAAAATGCCAATTAGTATAAGTGAAAGTTTAAAATTTAAAATCATCATGCTTATAATAACAATTACAATTATCGCAATAGCCCAAAATATATCTACAATGCTCCAAGCAACAACATCTCCAATACGCTGGGCATCGGATGTCATTCTTGCCATTATCCAGCCAACTGGAGTTTTGTCGTAATAAGAAAAGGAAAGCTCTTGAAGTTTTTTAAATCCTGCTTTTCTTATGTCATAGGCTATGCTTGTTTCAAGCTTTGCCCCAAGGCTTATAAAACCATACAAAATAAAAGTCTGAGCAATAATCGCCACGACATAAACCGTTATAAAAGCCGGAACGTTTGTTAAATCTCTTTTTTCTATAAAATTATCAAGGGCAAATTTAGTGGCAAGGGGGAAAAACGCATCAAGCCCTGCCAAAAAAATCATAAAAGCCCCAATACCTATCACAATTTTATAATGGGGCTTAAAAAACTCCGCCATTTTTTTCCATAGGGTAATGTCTATATTTTTGCTATATTCTTCTTCTCTGAATTCATCCATATTATACTCCTTAACCACATAAATTAGCACTGCCTTGCGGCAAATTTTGCTTGTGGACTTCGTCATCAACTTCTTGTGTACCGATATACTCCTTAACCGATAAAAGTTGTACTTAATTGCGAGGGTTTTTGGCGCAAGACGAGGAACGACGAACGCCGCGTACCCACAGTGGTACGCAAGTAAGGAGTAACGAAGTATTGCGCCAAAAACACCGCAAGTAAGTGCGACTTTTATTGATTAAGGAGTATAGCACACGGCGTCGTTTCTTCCTTGCCACAAGCAAAATTTGCTCGCAACTCAGTACTAATTTATATGGTTAAGGAGTATATCACTCCGTTAAAAATCCTGCATATTTTGTATTTCCCATATTCTTGAATAAAGCCCCGGTCGGCTTATAAGCTCTTCATGTGTGCCAGAATCTGCTATTTCACCGTTTTCAATAATGAAAATACGGGAAGCGTCCATTAGTGTTGTCATTCTTTGAGAGATTATAAACGTTGTTACGTCTTTTCGTCTTTCGCTAAGAGCCTGCCTTATTTGTTTGTCTGTCTCGGTGTCAACGGCACTTAAAGAATCGTCAAAAACTAAAATATCGCTGTTTTTTATTATTGTTCTTGCAATGGCAAGGCGCTGCTTCTGACCGCCGGAAAGAGTAACGCCTCGCTCGCCTACAAGTGTTTCGTAGCCGCTTTCAAAGCTTAAAACATCCTCATGTATAGCGGCGGTTTTTGTGGCGTATTCTATTTCGTTTTCTAAAACATGATTGTTAGCCATTTTTATATTTTCTTTTATGGTTTTGGAATATAGAAATGGTTCTTGAAGCACAAGTCCAATTTTTTGCCTTAGCCATTTTTTCTCTATGTGGTTAATATCCATTCCGTTTATTGTTATTTTGCCGCTTTTTAAATCATAAAGCCGTATAAGCAAATGCATAATTGTAGACTTGCCTGAGCCTGTGCCACCAAGCACGCCTATAGTCTCCCCTGCTTTAACAGTGAAAGACAAGTTGTTTAAAATATTTTCGCTGTCGCCATAGCTAAAGCATACGTTGTCGAAAACAACATCTCCGTCTAAACCTGGGTGGAGATGACCAAATTCGTCTTGCTCCGGTACTTCGTTTAAAATTTCCATAATACGGTTAAGGCTTACGCCCATTTTACTCATATCACTTAAAATACGTCCAAGGCTTCTAACAGGCCATATTAGCATACTTACATATGCGTTAAACAGTATAAACGTACCTAAAGAAATTTGACTATCAAAGACCATTTGCAAACCAAAAAGCAAAACAATACCTATTTGTATAAGACAGAAAAAATCCGAAACTGCCCAAAAAACAGCTATTTTTTTTATCATTTTATAAGCTAAATTACGAAATCCGCTGTTTTTTTCCTCAAATTTGTCAATTTCAAACTGTTCCCTGCCAAACGCCCGAACAACCCTTACAGCGGATAGATTTTCATTAAGAACTGTGGCAAGTTCTCCTTCTTTTTCGTCTGCCTGTAAAAACGCCTTGCTTATTTTAAATGAAAAGTATACCGAAAATATTATAATAGCAGGAATTACACAAAGGCTTAAAAGCGCAAGCCGTACATTAATGTTAAACATGAAATAAAGGGTAAAGGCAACAATGAAAATAATGCGCCCAAGCTCCATAATTTGTGTTTCCAAAAAGCGACGGATTGTTTCAACGTCGGAAGTGGCTCGTTGTATTAAATCACCTGTTTGAGCTTTTACGTGGTAAGCATAAGGTAATTTTTGAATATGGCTGTACAGCCTGTTTTTAACGTCCATTATTATTTTTTCTGTTGCTACGGCAGACCATTTGCCTTTGAAAAAAGTAAAAACACCTTGCCCAATGCTAAAGGCAAACACAAAAACAGCGCAACCAAAAAGCCCCACATTACCAAACGAATATGGGGAGGGTTCTCCATTTATTACGGTATCTATAGCATATTTTACTACTTGTGGGATTAATAATGAAAAACATGCCGCAAACGCAGTGGCGGCAATTGATAAAATATATAGCAATAACATTTCTTTAACTAAATGCCATAGCCTTTTTAAAACTAGCACAAAAACACCTCGTTGAGTCATACTTGAAGAAAATTGCATCTAAATTGATAAGTCATCACTTAAGTTACTACTTATTTTTTCACATTTATTGTAATACATATTAGAAATAAATTCAACTTAAATATTGATATATATTAATAAAAGGCGTATTATAGATATATTACTTTACAAAGGAGATTTTTATGCTAATAGGTTCACATGTTTCAATGTCTAAAGGGCTTATCGGGGCGGCAAAAGAGGCCAATTCCTACGGCGCAAGTACATTTATGATTTACACCGGTGCTCCTCAAAATACAAGGCGTTCCCCAATTTCAAAGCTAAAAATTGAAGAGGGCTGGCAATTTATGAAAGAAGCGGGTATAGATTCCTTTGTTGTACACGCCCCATATATAATGAATTTAGCGTCTTTTAAAGACGATTTGTTTAATATGAGTGTTGAATTTCTTGCAGAAGAATTAAGGCGCACGGAAGCTTTAGGTTCTGATTATTTGGTTATGCACCCCGGTTCTTTTACTGAAAAGGATTTGGATTACGGAATAAATCGCATTGCTCAAGGGTTAAACATGGTGCTTGAAAATGAGGTTAAGCCGTCAATTTGCTTGGAAACAATGGCAGGCAAAGGCTCAGAAGTTGGCAGAACCTTTGAGGAACTTAAGCAAATTATAGACAAGGTTGAAAAAGGGGACAGAATAAATGTTTGCCTTGATACATGCCATATACATGACGCTGGTTATGATATTATAAATGATTTTGACGGAGTGATGCAGCAATTTGACAGCGTTTTGGGGATTGATAAGCTTAAAGTTTTGCATATAAACGGTTCTTTAAACAAGCCGGGGGCAAAAAAGGACAGGCACGCAAACATTGGAGCAGGAGCAGATAACCCAAGAGGGGCTGACCAAATCGGTTTTGATGTTATTTACAATATTGTTCATTCAAAATATTGCAAGGACAAATATCTTATTTTAGAAACGCCGTGGATTGATGATAAAACAAACCTGTATAAAGAGGAAATAGCAGCGTTAAAGGGAAACTTATTGTAAATAAAAACATATGATACGGTAACTTTTTTTATGGGGTGTTCGTATGTTAAACGAAAAATATCCGTTTAAGTTGCCGCAGTATGAATATTCATTTCAGGCGTTCGAGCCTTATATAGACTCGGAAACAATGTATATTCATTATGAAAAGCTTTTTAAAGGCTATATTGACAATTTGAACAAGGCCTTAGCTAATTATCCTACTTTTCACAAAATGACCCTATATGAGCTTTTGACAACTCCGTTCTTTTTACGCAATCCCCAGTTTGTTGACATTATAAGATATGCAGGAGGGGTTTATAACCATTACATGTATTTTAACAAAATTGCCCCACCTTTTGAAAAACAAGTACCTAATGAAAATCTAATGATAAATATTGAAAGCACATTTGGTTCGTTTAATAAGTTTCAAGATATATTTTCAAATGAAGCAAAAAAGGTTTTCGGCTCTGGATGGACATATCTTGTTACGGATCAAAATGGCAGGCTTAATGTAATGTCTACAAAAAATCAGGATACGCCGCTTATTATGGGGCTTAAGCCTATAATTTTAATTGACATATGGGAACATGCTTACTTTTTGAAATATAAAAATTTGCGGGTGGATTACATTAATAACATGTGGAATTTATATGTTTGGAAATGAAGTATGTGAAAGGAGCGGTCTGACCGCTCCTTTCAGACTGTAGACAAATTGCTCTAGGCTGTAAATAAAGATTGTCGACAGCCTGCGGAACGCATATAATGCGTTCCCTACGATATAGCATTCTAACGATACTTTATGCCATTTTTAAAATAGATTTGTAGGGAACGCATTGTATGCGTTCCGAGTTCCAAATGGCATT
>CAZJGG010000021.1:32771-44423 GCA_964545475.1 uncultured Eubacteriales bacterium
AATTGGCTGCAAATAAGGGCTGTTGTCGGCTTGCGGAACGCATACAATGCGTTCCATACGAAATAGCGTTCTAATGTTACTTTATGTCATTATTAAAATAGATTTGTAGGGAACGCATTGTATGCGTTCCGAGTTCCAAAGGGCATTGTGCAAAAAAATGAACCATTATAACAAAAAAATTGGCTGCCAACAAAGATTGTCGGAAGCCTAAAAGGAGCAGGTTTACCGCTCCTTTTCAATTGATAAATTTACGAAAACATAAGGTCGTACTGATAAATTAAAAAATCAATAAGCATTGAGCCTGCAACGTCGGTGTCCTCTGCAGACAAATAATGCTTTGCTCTTGAATTAAAAAGGACTTGCCCGGAGCCTTCCATTTCCTCGTCTGTAAGCCAAAGTTGAAGTGTTATAGGGTAATTTGGCATATAACTAAAAGTTGCGCAAATATCAGCACTGGTTTTTGAAAAAGTTGCTCCAAACATTTCGCATACATTTTTTATTTTTTCCAACGGTTTATTGCAAAGCTTTTTAACAAGCCATTCATTGCTTCTGGCTTCAAAACCGGTGTTATAGGCTATGCCCCCTTGAAAGCTTCTGTAAGGAATTAAATCCGGGCCTAAAGGTGCGCCGTCGGCAATTGACAAGTAATGGAGAACCACAATACGCCATTCATAAATAGGTCTTTGTCCGGTTTTTGTAAACGTTAGGTTGCAGTCCGGCAAAGTGACGGTAACATCTTCTCCAAGGCTTTTAAACGTAAAAATATTTTTTTCTTTGTCGTATAATACGTTAGCATTTTTTGCTATTTCCTCTGGGTCTTTTTTGAGTATTCTTTCTGCTGCAACGCCAAGCTGTTTTGCAAAAGCTCCCTCAAAATGTTTATCTAACATATATTCCTGTATCATAATCTCATCCTTTCATTTATGCTTCTTCTGGTAAAGTTATATTGTTTGTTTCTGTGTTATTGTTTTTCTTTTTCTCGCTTATATAAAGACCTAATAAAATAAACACACAGCCGATAGTTCCTAACAGAGTTATTTTTTCTCCTAAAACAATGGCGGAAAAAATCATTGTAATAAGAGGGCTTAAATATATGTAAGAATTGGTTTTTACGCCGCCAATAATCTCCGAGGCTTTAGACCATGTAATAAAGCAAAGGGACGATGCCCCAACACCTAGGTATAAAACGTTTATAACATTTGAAATGCTTTTAAATGGGGATAAGTCAAGCCTTACCCCTAGTATATAAGAAACCGGAAGCATAACCAAGAGGGCATAGAAAAATATTTTTCTAGTTGAATATATAACGCTGTAATTGTAAGCAAACGTCTTTTTTAAAAATATTCCGTATGCCGCCCAGCTTGCCGCAGACGTAAGAGCAAGAAAATCCCCAAGGGGGTTTAAAGACAAATTTACGCTTCCGTTATACATTACAATAAAAATGCCAGTAAAGGCAACAATAAAGCCCATTATAAACAAAACGCCGATTTTTTCTTTATATATGAAATGGAACAATATGGCGGTTAACATTGGGGAAACACTTAAAATTAAACCCACATTAGATGCAGTTGAATAAGTTAAAGCAATATTTTGTGTAAACATATAAGCGCAAACACCTGTAAGCCCGGCGCATAAAAAATAAATTTCTTCCTTAATGCTTGTTGGCTTTCGGAACTTCGGCTCTAGCAAAAGAAGCACAGCGTACCCTATTATGAAGCGGTAAATGACAATGTGGGACGGGGACAAACTTCCAAGCAAAATTTTTATGGAAATAAGGGTGGTGCTCCAGATAAGAATTGTAAAAAGCGCAAATAAATGCCCTTTCACTTCGGGTCTTAAATTCATGGGGTTTCACCTCGGGTTAATATTTAGAATATTATAAACTTTTTTGCTAGAAATGGCTATACATTTTTGCAAAATTTGCTATAATAATAATAAGAACATATATTCAATTTGGGTAACACCTTATTGAATACATGTTCTAAAACATAAAGTGAAGAGGAATACAATGAGAGCGATTATTTTAGCCGCAGGATACGCTACAAGGCTTTATCCGCTGACTAAAGACAAACCTAAAGCGCTTTTGCCCGTATGCGGTAAGCCTATTATTGACTATATTATAGACAAGCTGCAGAAGGTTAAAGAGGTTAAAGATATAACTGTTATTAGCAACCATAAATTTGCAGAAGATTTTTATAAATGGGCAGAAAGTGTTAAAAGCGAAAAGCCTGTTTACGTTCTGGACGACGGTTCAACTTGCGAAGACGACCGTCTTGGGGCAATTGGCGATATATATTTCGCCGTTAACAAGCAGAATATTAACGAGGATGTTTTAATAATTGCCGGAGACAATCTTTTTACATTTGAGCTTTCGGACTGTAATGAATTCTTTAAAGAAGTGGGAGAAAACGTTGTAGTTGTTAAAGAAATTGACAACATTGAGCAGTTAAGACAGTTCGGTGTTGCAGTTTTAAACGAAAACGGCAAGGTTATGGAGCTTGTGGAAAAACCACAAAACCCACCGTCTAACACAGCGGTTTTTGCAACTTATTTTTACAACAAAGAAACGGTGGATTTGTTAAGGAAGTATATTGAAGAAGGCAACAAAGCCGATGCCCCCGGGTATTTTGTTCAATGGCTTTATAAAATTAAAGATGTTTATGCTTATAAAATTAATGGAGAATGCTTCGATGTAGGGAATATTGAGGCATACAATGAGGTTCAGGCGGTTTTTGCATGAAACCAAAAGCCGTTTGGGGCTTAACAAATGCAGAATCTCTTTATTTTATTGAAGACAGCATTAACAGTTACACGCCTTTTGTACCAGAAAACAAAGAACTTAGATTAAACCCAAAAACGACAATGCCCGGAGCAAAGAGCATTGTTGTTCTTGGGCTTTCTTATAGTTCAACAGATTATCACAATGAAGTTAAAAACCTACTTTTAAAGCTTGCTAATCGGCTTGGGCTTGAAAATTTTAATATTTTTACGGACACTGGGCCGTTGGCAGACAGAGCCTTGGCTTTTAAAGCAGGGCTTGGTTTTTATGGGCGCAATTTAAGCATAATATCCCCTGTTTTAGGCTCTTGTTTTAATATTGGTTATTTAATGACGGATATGGAATTCCCCCATTCCGCTTACTGCAACAGGGAAAAGCCAATGCTTGCCGAAAACTGCAATAAATGCTTTAAATGCGTTTGCGCTTGCCCCGGAAAGGCTTTAAGTTATGGGGAAAAGCCGGAGTTAATATATGAAAAATGTGCTTCTTATTTAACGCAGAAAAAGGGGATTTTAACAAAAGAGGAAATGGAAATTATAGGTACAAACATTTACGGCTGTAATATATGCCAAATGGTTTGCCCGTATAATTCTCATATAATATTTGAAAATAAATTCTCAATTGAAACCGCTAAACATTTTTTAAGACTATCAAACAGTCAGTTCACTGAAAGATATAAAAACTCGGACTTTTTTTGGAGAGGGCTTAAAACGATAAAAAGAAATGCGTTAATTGCCCTTGGGAATTGTAATAAAAAACAAGCTATTGAAATAATTGAAAATTTTATAAATCGCAACGACGAAACCCTTAGAAACGCCGCAGAATATGCATTGGGTAAGTATAAATAAACTGAGAATTGGAAAAAATAGGGAGTAATAAAAGATATGGGTTACTGGAACACAAGAGGCCTTAGAGGCAGCACTTTTGAACAAATGATAAACTTAACAAACGAAATGTACAGAACAAAAGGGCTTGCTCTTATTCAAAAAGTGCCTACATCCATAACGCCCACAAGGCTTGACCCTAAAACTAAAACAATTACTCAAGCATATTTTGAAAAAAAGAGCACGGTTGATTATATAGGCGTTGTTCAGGGAATTGCAGTGTGTTTTGATGCAAAGGAAACGGAAAGAAAAAGCTTCCCAATGCAAAACATTCATACCCACCAAATTGAATTTATGAGGGATTTTGAAAAGCAGAAAGGAATAGCCTTTTTGCTTGTAAGCTTTTCATCTTACGGGCAAATAATGCTTTTACCCTTTAAAACCCTTTATGAATATTACGAAGGTGGTAAAAAATCAATTCCTTACGAAGCTTTTGACAAAGATTTAATTGTAGAAAGCAAAAACGGCTGTTTAATCCACTATTTAGAAGCTTTAAGCCTGCTCTTGCAAAAAGAGGGAACGGAATAAGTGAAAAAAATAATATTAATAATATGGGTGGCTGTAATGTTATCTTCCTGTACTGCTTATAAAAGCGGAATTACGGAAATTAAGCCCCCACAACAGCCGGAAGCTGCAGAAGTTTCAGGCAATTTAAGTAAATCTCTGTTTTACGAACCTTACGAAATGGTGGTAACATCGGGGGATTATAGTCTTTCTTTATATGAGCCGGAAATGGGCTGTTATTTAGGTGCATACATTTTGTCTAACAAAATGGTGGATTACAGCATTGAAAATTTTGAAAAGACTATTAAAAGACAGCATTGTCTTTATGCTTACAATATGTCTTCCGGAGATGACTTTCCGTTAAACTGGGTTTTAGAGTGCGTTTCAAATATGAAAACTCCATATTTTTCTTTAAACGTAAATTTTCCAATAACAGATAAGGAAATGCTTTTGCTAGAGCAAACAGCAATGGATATGGGAGACTTTTATGTGCCTATGTTTGTAGAAGTTGGTGTAAACACAAAAGTTTCGGCAAAAAAATATACTGACGATTTTAAAAAAATAAAAAGTGTTTTTAATAGGCGGGCGACAAACGTAGCCATTGTGTGGAGCGTTAAACCGGAGGATATAGAAGTTTGCGAGGAGTATTACCCCGGATACGAATATACAGACTGGGTTTCTTTACAAATAATTGAAACAATAGATAAAGACAAAGGCTACAGCGTAGATGCGATAAAAGCTATAGACACATTTTACGGAAAGTTTCAAAGGCAGAAGCCTGTTATAATTTCCCGTTTTGCCGTAAGCCATTTAAACAGCGGAGATTTTGTTTACAAGACTGATATTGCCGCTAAAGAAATTGAAAGGGTTTATGAAGAAATTTCTAATAAATATTCAAGGATAAAAGCAGTAATTTATTATGATTTTAACGGAATGGATTTTAACAAAAAAGACGATTTTACAATAACCGGGGAAGAGGCTTTGATAAATGCATACTCAAATGCCGCTTCTAACCCTAGATTTATAAATGAACTTGATTTAATGTCTTATGGGGACATAGTCGAACAGTCCTATATATCCGGCTTCACTTCATATAAAAAAGACGGAAGTTATTACGTAAGCTCTCAGGCGCTTTCCAAAGAGCTTGGCGTAACGGACTTCCGAAGATTTGGGGATTATATTGTTTTAAACGGAACTGTTTATTACAATATATCCGAAATGCAAGATTTAAAAAATAAAATATCATTTGTGTCAAGCCGGTAAATTGCCGGCTTTATTTATCTTATTCATCCTTAATTATGGGTTTAAAAATAAACTCTTCGCTTATAATTTTACTTGCGTTGTATCGTTCCTGCGCAATTTGATGGAATTTAAGCTGGGAATGCAAATGCTCTTTACCACGCCTGTCAATTCTTTCGTATGAACCGTCTGGTTTTAAAACCCTTAGCTTAACAGTATCAGAAAGGGTTATATCAAGAATTTCTATAATTTTTTCCTTTAAATCATTGTCCTCTATAGGAAACGAAACTTCAACTCTTCTGTCTAAATTTCTTGGCATTAAATCTGCGCTGGATAAAAATATTTTAGGATTGCCTAAATTTTCAAAATAATATATACGGCTGTGTTCCAAAAACCTGTCTACAATGCTAACTACGGTTATGTTATCGCTTAACCCTTCTATTCCCGGTTTTATACAGCAAATTCCCCTGATAATAAGCTTTATCTTAACTCCTGCCATTGATGCTCTGTAAAGGGATTGTATTATTTCCGTATCCACAAGGGAATTAAGCTTTGCTATTATAAGAGCCTCTTTGCCGGAAATAGCGTTTTGTGTTTCCATTTCAATGTATTTCATAAAGGTATAGCGCAAATTTATTGGGGCGACAGCAATTTTTTGCCAGCTCATATTTGTGGAGTATCCGGTAAGTACGTTAAACAGGGCGGAAATATCCTGCCCGAACCGTTCCTTGCATGTAAAAAAGCCTATATCTGTATAAATTTTTGCCGTTGAGTCGTTATAATTTCCTGTGCCCAAATGGACGTAACGGCAAATGCCGCTTTCCTCACGCCTAACAACAAGGCATATTTTGCAGTGGGTTTTAAGCCCCACAAGACCATAAACCACGTGACAGCCGGATTTTTCAAGCTTTTTAGCCCAGGATATATTGTTTTCCTCGTCGAACCTTGCTTTTAGCTCAACCATAACAGTTACTTGCTTGCCGTTTTCCGCAGCTTGAATTAAAGAATCTACTATTGGTGAATTGCCGGAAACTCTGTAAAGAGTTTGTTTTATTGCCAAAACTTCCGGGTCGCTTGCGGCTGCATTAACAAAGTCTAAAACGCAGTCAAAAGATTCGTAAGGGTGGTGGACTAAAATATCTTTTTCTTTAATGGCATCAAATACGTTTTTATTTATGAAATCAGCACTAGGCTGGGGGATAAGTGGTGCGTTAGTTAAATGCTCATATCCTTTTAAGGAGCAAGCGGAAAACCATACAGTTAAATCGAGAGGTCCGAGTATTTCGTAAATATCCTCGCTGTCAAGCTCTAAAGATTCTATTAAAAATTCTTTAGAGGTTTGTGTCATGTCTTTATTAATTTCCAGCCGGACAGGCTCTCCCCATTTTCTTCTTTTAATGCGCTTTTCAATTTCGTAAAGTAAATCGTCAGTGTCTTCTTCGTCAATTTCAAAGTCGGAATTTCTTGTTATTCTGAAAACGGAACTATGAAGCACGGTATAACCTGTAAAAAATCTATCCATATATTCTTTTATAATAGATTCTATATAAATAAATTCTGTTGTTTTGTCATCTATTTTAGGAAGCTGCAAAAGCCTTGAAATTACAGTGGGTACTTGTAATACGGCGAAAAACACACCGTCTTTTTTCTCTTTGGCGTCTTTTAATTCAACAATAAAGTTTAATGATTTATTGTTTAATAAAGGAAATGGATGGCTTTGGTCAATGGCCATTGGCGTTACTATGGGATAAATGGTTTGCTCAAAATATCTTTTAATAAAATCTTTTTGAGTTGTATTTTTTATATCTTCATAATCATAAAAATAAACTCCCTCTTTTTCAAGGGATGGCAATATGGAGCGGTTTAAACAATTATATTGCCTTGTGCTAAATTCATGAACTTTTTTTGATATAAGGGAAAGTTGTTCCCCGGGGGTAAGCCCGGCTGCATCTTGTCTGTTAAATTCGGCAATTTCTTGGTCAACTAAGGTAGAAACTCTGACCATATAAAATTCGTCTAAATTGGAAGCGGTTATAGCAAGGAATTTAAGCCTTTCAAGCAAAGGCAAAGTTTTGTCCATTGCTTCTTCCAAAACTCTTTCATTAAATTCCAGCCAGCTTATTTCTCTGCTATTAAAAAATTCTGGGTTTGATAAATCCATTAAACCGTCCTCCTTTTCTTAAGAATTGCTTTTATTCCGAAAACCTCTTTAAAAAATCTGCTTTTGTTTTGAAATGTCCATTCTATTAAATCGGTATTTTCGTCTGTTGATATAGTGATAATAAGTTCATCTTCGGTAAGCTTTGCATCAATTTCTGTAAATTTCGCTTCATCTCCAAAATCAATTGCATCTGCCAGACGTAAAATAGAAACAAGTTTAGATACAAGCACTCTATTTTCGCTTGAAAGAGATTTATAGTCCTTATCAGACATTTTCGGGGTTTTAGAGCTATGGTAAAGGCAAATACAGGCGATTATTTCTTTTTCAATTAAACTAAGCCCTACTATATCTGAAGCCATAACAAGATAGTGAGAATGGGCATAATGTTTGTTTTGGCTTATAAAGCTTCCAATATCGTGTAAAATTGCGGCAACTTGTAAATAAAGCTTTTCACGGGAGCCCATGCCGTGGATTTTTTTCATTTTATCAAATATTTTAACAGAGTATTTTTCAACATTAAGGTAATGGCTGTCACTTTGGTTATACCGTTTCGCTATATATTCTGCGGAAATAAGGGAATATTTATTAAACTCTTTATTTATAGAGCTAAAAACATCGGGATATAAAATTTCAAAAATAACAGAATCCATATAAGCAATTTCTGGGGCTATTATTTCTTTAGCGTCGGTAAGGCTTAAAAGGCTGTAAAATATGCTCATGGCAGGCAAAAGTACATGGGCTTTTGCAACAGGAACGTTATATTCAAGCGTAAGCATGTCTACAGTTTTAAGCTTTAATTCGTTATATAAAGAGATAAAACGTTCTCTGGGAATAGATCTAAAAACGTTGTCGGACTCTACTCCGCAAAGCCCGGCAATAATGCTAACTTCGTGCCCAGAGGCTATAAAATGGGAAAGCCCTTTAGGAACTTTACCAATTAAAAGCGACGTAAAGTTGTTTAAATATTCTTCAACAACACGGAAATATTCGGAAGATTTATTTTGAAGCTCTAAAAAAATTTCGCTTATTCTTAAAGAGCCGATTTTTATGTTTTGGCTGAATGGTATTTTGCCATCATCATAAATGGAAACGCCTACATTTCCAGAACCGATATAAACAAGCATGGAGGAATTTTTTGCGGCAGGCTCAATTAAATGAGACATAAGCTTATAAATATATAACTTTTCCTCGTTGTCATCAACAACGCTGACTTTAAGACCAGTTGATATTTTAATTTGGTCAAGAATATAATCCCGGTTTGTCGCCTCTCTAACGGCGGAGGTTGCCACTGCAACAGTTTTTGAAACTCCATAACCGTTAGCCACAATTAAATAATTTTTTATAATGTCACAAGCTTTATCAACTTTTTCATAGCTTATTTTGCCGGATTCAAAAGTGTCTTTTCCAAGGCTTAATGGAAAGCTTAAAGATTCAATATATTTTAAGCATTTTTTATTACCCTCTGCAATTTTAAGCCTTATGGCATCAGAACCTATGTCTATAACCGCAACTGCACCTGTTTGAACTTTTTTGTTCATATAACCACTCTCTCATAAAGCATAAAATCAAAAATAGGGCGCAAAAAGCGCCCCAAATCATAAGAACCTGTGTTCAATAAGCTGTTGCCCGGATTTGAAAGCGATTATTCCGCCGCAACAAAGAAGGGCGAAAAATTCAAATTCGGACAACCCATTACTGAACACTGGTTCTAAAAGCTTAATTTTCTTTCGGTGTATCGTCAGATGATTCCTGATTGATAACATCATTTAAGTTTTCATCTAAATTTTTAAGGCTTTCGTGTAGAGATTTTGCAACTTCGTCCGCAATGTTTGCTGTTTTTTCAACAACAACCTTTGCAGCCTGTTTAAGCCTTGGTTCAACATTTTTATATTTGTCGCTGAACCTGTTGGAAATATCGTCGCAAAAGCTTTCAACATTTTTAGAAAATTGGCTCATTCTTTCTTCAAAATCATCGGAGTTGTAAAAAACTGACTCATTAGTAGAAGACATTGCTTCCAAAAGCTTTGTTGCCTCATCAACAGAGATTTTGCCCTCATCAACCATATCAAGAATTTTCATTCTTTCTTTTTTCATAATAATATAACCTCCTTAATGTTTATAGTTTATTATACGAAGCATACGCTTATAAGTCTTAATATTATTCCTAAATATAACATATAGTATTTGTTTTGTACAGTAAATTTATAATTTTATTTTATAAAAATAGCGACGAGTTAAAACCGCCGCTAAAAATATTAAGTGGTTGCTTAATTAACTTCAAAAACAAAACGGCGTGCGGCAGAAAAGCCTGCATTTGATGTAGCCTTTGTTCTTACAAAAACCGCTTGCTCATTTTCAATTTTCACATTCTTTACTTCGGCTCTGGAAACCGATTTCCATTTAGCAATTTTTGTGTTTAACAAGTCGTCTGTAGAGGCATCTTTGTCTACTACGGCATATTGTAATGTTTTAATGTTTACGCCCTCTCCCGGTTTAAAAGTAATGTCTGCTCCTTTTGCTCCTTGGCTAAAGGAAACGTCTACAACCGGCGCTTCCCCTGAATAAATGACTTTTACACTTTTTCTAGCTTGTGAAGCAGGGTAATACTCATCTTCAATTTGTCTTATAAAAACGTATCGGCCAGCATTAGTAGGAAAGTCTTTTTCAATATATTTCGAGCCGTCTGTTTCTACAGGGCAGTTCCACCAGTATTCATCTTCTAAAGCTCCGTCGATTATATCAAGCTGAAATTGCAATTTATCATATTTTTTGGCAAAAGTAAGGTTTGTAGTTCCTGCAACGCCGGAGGCGGTTGATTTTACGCTTGCGGACGGTGCTCTTGGTGGGGAAATATCCGCTTGCTTAACTGTATAAGTTTCAAGCACAGTCTCGGGTTTTTTGTATTCGGACACTTGTATTTCGTAGCCAGCCTTTGTAGATACACCTGAAACAGTGGGCTTTGAAAACCTTTTCCATGTCAATCTTTTATTAGGAATTTTAACGGCATACTGATAATTTTTCAAGTCCCCTTCAATGCTAAATGTAATATCAGAAGCGGCGGCTTTTTTAGCATTTGGGCTTACTTTTATAGGCGGATTTTTTAAAACAGGTGTTAATTCAATATTTGAATTAATGGTAAATTCGTAAGGGTTATCTTCTACCTTATCGCCGTTATTGTTAAGCCAATGGCTGAAAAGAAGACTGTCGGAGTCAGGAGTGGATAAAAGCTTAACCTTGCGCTGTGCAAAATCAAATTTCACTAAGTAAATTCTATTGTTTTCTGCGTTGTTTATATTATATGAATATTGGTCTGTCAGTTTTAAGCTTGTTAGCGGATTGTTATCGCATTCAAGAGTTTGCAAAGAAGAAAGCTCGGATACATTAATCTCTGTTAGTCCGTTGGATACGCATTTAAGCTCTTGCAAAGAAGAAAGCCCGGATAAATTAATTTCTGTTAGTCTGTTGTCGGAGCAGTTAAGCTCTTGCAAAGAAGAAGCCCCGGATACATTAAGCTTTGTTAAGATGTTGTAATTGCAGGCAAGTCTTTGCAAAGAAGAAAGCCCGGATGCATTAATCTCTGTTAATCTGTTTTCAACGCATCCAAGCTCTTTCAAAGAAGAGAGCCCAGATACATCAAGCGAATTTTCCAATCTTGCTCTACTTAAATTCAAACCAACAATTCTATTTGGGATTTCATCACCCCACGTTACAAAATTCCATGTTTCCGGCTTGTTTTTTTCAGCGCTTAAACCGTTGTTTTCAATAATTGCGTTAATAACGGCAACATCGTTTTCACTCATCTGATATAAAACAGGTGTTATCTCAATGTTATGAAAAACAAAAAATTGGTAAGGGTTATCTTCTATCTTTTCGCCGTTATCGAGAAGCCAATGGCGGAAAGAATAACCCTCGTTAGGAGTAGATTGAAGGGTTACAAGCTTCTCTTGAAAATCGTACCCGTTTAATCTAATATTACTGTTCTCCCCATTGTTTATTTTATATGAATTTCCGTCAGACAGTTTTAAGCTTGTTAGAGGATTGTCATGGCATTGAAGCGTTTGCAAAGCAGAAAGCCCGGATACATT
>CAZJGG010000022.1:0-44273 GCA_964545475.1 uncultured Eubacteriales bacterium
TTACCATAAATTTGGATGATTATTCCATTTACACTAAATGATGTTCACTCCCGAGGTATTTACATAGGTGCTTCTGTTATAATAGGACTAAATTAGCGAACGCCTTAGAACTTCGATAATATATATTAAGAGGTCATTTCTTAATATACGATATAATAGTTTTGATAGTCTCTGCACCATTTATTATGCCACCAGTTGCAACAGCGTTTTTCAATTCTTCTTTTTCGATTGCACTCTCAATAATTATTTTCTTAACTTCTGATGCTGAGATATGTTCAAACTGTGAATAAACAAGGGCTGCTATCCCTGTTACAATAGGAGCTGCCATTGACGTACCTGATGAATAATTATATGTATTGTTTATGCTTGTACTATAAATGCATGTTCCGGGAGCAGCTAAATCAACAGAATTTATGCCATAGTTTGATGATTTATTAAGCTTGCCATCGTAGCTCAAATTAGCTACTGTTATTACATTATTAAAATTAAACGATGCTGGGTAGACAGGTACCTTATCTATATTGATTCCTCTTCCTTTTCCATTACCAGCTGAAACAACAAAAAGCATTTTAGAACCTTGTATTACCGCCTCTAGCTCCTCATTATAAATCTCTGTACTTAAACTTAAATTGCAAATTTGGGCTCCATTATCTTCAGCAAAGAGTATAGCTTTAATTAAATTATCTACATCGCCTAAAAGTAGATTTTGTTCATTTTCTAATATTTTTAAGGACATTATTTTTACGTTTGCCATACTAGCAACGCCAATGATTCCAGTCTTATTATCACGAGCCGCAATTATCCCGGCGCACTTAGTTCCATGCGAACTTTCATATCCAATACCTTCAGAGGATAGGAGATTATAAGTATTATTACAGAAATTAAAACCATAAACAGTTTTATCGTTTTTACTGACCCACATTGAATCAACTAAATCTTCGTGGTTAAAGTCTACTCCAGTATCAATTAATGCAACTACAACTTCCTTTTTCATATCTAATGTTAAAAGAAGATTTTTCATTTTAAGGAAATCTATATCCACATCTTTGATTATTTGAGTATTCTTAGAATAATAATCGCAATCGGCAATCGTTTTAATATCACCTTTGTTATTTAAATACCATTGTTTATACATCAATGGGTTGCTACGTTCTTGATAGAATAATTTAAAAATATTAATAAATAATATGGAAAAAATAAAAAATGACAGCACACTTGCCTTGATGAGTTTCATTTTTTTACCTCTTAAATTAATCGTATTAGTGACTTGTGCGAAACGCCCATACCTTATAAAGTATGGGCGTTTCAAATCTTTGTCTAACTCAAAAATGAATATGACCGTTAAGGAATACATCTTATAAAAGTATTTACTTGGTTGAATCAAAATCTTTTTTTCCTAACTCGACCAAACACAATATACAGTTTCCAGCTATATATCCTAACAGTATCAATATATATGTATTGAATTTTTCTTGTAAGGGTGTATGTAATAAAGAAATAATTGAAAAAATGATCCCTAACACTGTTGAACAAAGTGTATTAATTACTAGATGTCTAACTTTTTTGTTTTTTTGAATCATTTACATTTCCCTTTTTTAGTAAAAGTATTTATATTCATAAATCCTGCCAAAGGTAGATGAACCTGCACAGTTTTCATAAACGTAAAATCTTCCATTGAAATCAGTATAAGTCCAAAGACCTTGTTGCGATTTGTTTGTACCATACTTATATAACCTATAAGAGAAAAAGGCTGCATCAGGACAAGCTCTTTCACCAAGTGTTTTAAGTTCACCTGCTATTTCGTTAAGAAGGATTCCGGAAACAGCCCCAGCAATCCAGACACAACTATTGAGAGCGAATGATAAAACGAGTCCCAATGCTGTAATGGTAATATATCTGTATTTCTGCTGCATTTTTACTGAATTCACAGTTGTGACCCCTTGGTAAATTGTGTAGTCTGAGGCATATGTTCCACGTGGCGGAGTTTTAGTATATATGTAGTCATAGCCATTTGCGCTCAGTCTATTTTCAGGGGATTCTTCTAATAAAATATTATCAGTAATATTTTCATCAAATTCAATTGGCAAAGGTGCTTCAACTATACTTTCTGATATAGTAACTTCTTCACCATCCAAATATAATCTACCATCGTCAGAAAAAACTAAAATATTATGTAATGAGTCCTCAACAATATCAATAGTAAGATTTCCGTCTGCATCTTCATCCAAACTTATTGTGGACGAAATCTCATTCGTTACAGAGTAACTATATGAAATACTTTCATCTGTATCAACTTGATATGAGATTATATTATCAGTTTGAATCCCAATACTTTCCATATTTTCAAGGTCATTTAATACTTTGTTTTTATGATTTTTGTTTATATTTTTAGTAAAATTATTCCCTTTGTCAAATTTATAAGTTTCCTTTGCATTAACGGTTTGAGAGAGTAACATGCTGAATGCAAGAACAATTGCAAAAAATTTCTTTATTTTTTTTTATTTTCTTCTGCTTTCTCCTTTTTGTTCATAGTATTTAAAATAAATATATCATTTGTTTTATTTTAGTTTACTTTATCACCACCTCACAGTAGATAATTTTTTATTTCGTTCTTCACCTCTGCTTATTTTAGCTTTTATGTACAAATATTAAGTTATTATTTAACTAATTTTATTATAAACTAACATGTGGAGTTTGTCAAAACATATTGTGCAACTTAAAGCAGTAAATATGTTGATATTTAGCACAATACTTAGGTAGCCTGTTGTTGCCATATAGTACGTTATCATTATATACGGAATTTTGGCAAGACATAAAGGTTATTAAAAAAACAAATTTAATTCATAAAAGTATTCACAGTGCTTCATGTAGAAAAGTTCTAAACCTCCTTAATTTGCATATAAATAAATGAATGGATACATTTAAGGAGGAAGCAAAATGGAGAACTTTGATTTATACAAAGACATAGCTGAAAGAACCAGCGGAGATATTTACATAGGTGTTGTGGGTCCTGTTCGCACGGGAAAATCCACATTCATCAAGCGTTTTATGGATTTAATGGTTATACCAAACATTGAAAACAACTATAACAAAGAGCGCACGAGGGATGAAATGCCTCAAAGTGCGGCTGGAAAAACAATTATGACTACAGAGCCGAAGTTTGTGCCTAGTGAAGCGGTTGAAATATGTGTTGATGACAACATTAATTTAAAGGTACGAATGATAGATTGTGTAGGGTATTTAGTGCAAGGTGCGCAAGGGCACTTAGATGGAATTGAGCCAAGAATGATTTCAACGCCGTGGTCTGAGGAAAAAATACCTTTTGCACAAGCGGCGGAAATTGGTACAAAAAAAGTAATTACTGAGCATTCAACAATCGGCATTGTAATAACTACAGACGGTTCAATAACAGAAATTGAGCGTGAAAATTATGAAGAAGCCGAAGAGAGGGTAATTCAGGAGCTTAAAGCTATGAATAAGCCTTTTGTTGTGCTTCTTAATTCCACAAAACCTTATGCGCCTGAAACGGAAGCGTTACGTGTGGAGCTAATGGAAAGGCACGCTGTTCCTGTTGTATCTGCCAACTGTGCGCAGCTAAAGCAAGACGACATAAACGGTATAATGGAAAAAGCGCTTTATGAATTTCCGCTTATGGAGCTTAAGTTTTATTTTCCAAAATGGATTGAAACTTTAAATTGTGACCATTGGCTGAAAAGTAATTTAATTAAAACAATTAAAGAAATGATGTCAAGCGTAACAAAGCTTAGGGAAATTAAAGATTACATAATGTCAATTGAGGAAAACGAATTTGTAAAAAAAGCGTATATTGATAACATATCTTTAGGCGAGGGATGCTGTTCTGTTGAAGTTTCCGTTATGGATTCCCTTTTCTACAAAGTTTTAAGCGAAACAACAGAGATGGAGATAGAGGGTGAATATCAGCTTATATCTACAATTAAAGTATTAGCAGAAGCTAAAAAGGAATACGACAAAGTTAAATATGCAATTGAGGAGGTAAAACAGAGGGGATATGGCATTGTTACGCCTGCTCTTGACGAAATGAAGCTTGATGAACCTGTGATTGTTAAGCACGGCACAAAATTTGGTGTAAAAATTAAGGCAAGAGCGCCGTCTATACACCTTATACGCGCTGACATTGAGACGGAAATAAGCCCTATTGTTGGGACAGAAAAGCAATCGGAAGAGCTTATTACATATCTTGCAACGGAAATGTCCGAAGACCCGGCGAAAATATGGACTTTAAATATGTTCGGAAAATCCATGCATGACTTAGTTAAAGATGGCTTGCAAAGCAAGCTTTATAGAATGCCGGAAGATGCCCAAATGAAATTGCAGGAAACACTGCAAAAGATAATTAACGAGGGCAGCGGAGGGCTGATTTGCATTATTTTATAGGTTAAATTAAAAAATAAATCCTTCCATTAATTTTAATATAATGGAAGGATTTTAATATTTATACTATATATTATCCAAAGAAACGGTAAACAGGAGATAAATAAGCTGGTCTAAAAAGAGGCTTAATTGCTCTGTCTTGTTCAATGTAACCTGCTACATATTGAAACGGCTTGAATACAAGAGAATCTGTACCACTAACATCAATTCCGCCAATATCTCCGTAAGCATAAATTAAAGCTCTTTGGCTTGCAGTAATTTTATTAGCTTTTGACCAACCATCAATAAACAATGTGTTGTATTCTCCACTTAATGTAATGTTTTGAGCAGTAGCTTTTCTTAATCTTACATTTGCTTTTTCTTCAATGTGTAAGTCTCCGAAAACACCTTCGATAACAACGCTTTCACAGCTTTTTGCAACGTTAACAGGACCAACTTCAGCTAAATCATCAATAAAAAGACTAACATTTCCTTCGTAAGCTTCTACAGCAATTGAGTTGATTTTTGAACGTCCATCAATATTAATTGCTTTAGCGTTACCTGTTCTAATAATAACTTTACCTGTAACATTTACGTTTTCAAGAGTTACGAGCCCATCCTTTGCGCCTTCGGAAATAATAAGGTCACCGTAAATTGTCATATTTCTGAATTTAACGTCTGCTGTGTTAATAATAACAGGACCTTTTGTATCGTGGGAGTAAATCCCCGGTTCATAGCAGAACCCGCCGATAGCTGTATCAAGAAGTTTTACAAAGTCTCCTTTTGTAATTTCAACTTTTGGGTAAAAATAAACACCGTCAACACTCATTGCGCCTTGTTTAACTAAAGCGTTAACATACCCACGTTTGTGAACATTTATAAGCCCTCTGTCTCCGTAAGCAACCGGCTCAACAGAGTCTTGTGTAAGACCTAAAAAGCGACCAGTCATGTCTGCGACTTCTTCACGCAAAGCATATTCACCTGCTCGTGTCATGTTGTACATATCCGGCTTTAAAACACCGGCAGCAACTGTTTTATAAACCGCATCGGTATAATGAAGGACAGAAACATCGCTAAGTTTAAGCGGTGTTTGCTGGTTGTATCTCATAATTTTATCGTAAACGACACAAATATCTCCAATTGTAATTAAATCGTTAGCATTGTCGTTTTCGGAAAAAATACCGGCTTGTATCCATTTTTTTCCAATTGCGCTGTCATTTAATGCATATGCGTATACATTAACCGACTGAAAAATTAAAGAAATAATTAAAGCTAAAAATATCCCTTTTTTCATATTTTTTCCCCCTAAATATGTTTTATTAAATTTATGTTTCTATTATATCACACCAAAATGTTTTTATCTACTGTTTTTTATAATTTTTTCTATACCATATTATTCTACTTCATGTGAATTGCTGTCGTTTATTAGTAAAAATTTAATGCCGCATAGGAAAACCAATGCGGCATTTTAATTTATTTATTTTTTGAATTAACTGAGCCTAAAACATTTTTAATTTTATAATCAACAAGATTAGCAATGTTTTCACGCCCTAAGCCCATATACCCACGTGGGTCAAACTGGTCTGGGTTTTCTGCAAAGAACTGGCGGATTCCTGCTGTAAGAGCAAGGCGTATGTCAGTATCCATATTTATTTTACAAACTGCAAGCTGAGTTGCTTGTCTTAAAATTTCATCCGGCACGCCTTTTGCGCCTTTAATGTTTCCGCCGAATTTGTTGCATGTTTCTACGAAATTGGCGTCAACAGAAGATGCGCCGTGTAAAACGATAGGGAAGTTCGGGCATCCGGCTTGAGTAAGCTTTTCCGTAATAAGGCTAAGTCTTTCAAAGTCAAGCTTTGGCTCGCCTTTAAATTTGTATGCGCCGTGGCTTGTGCCAATTGCAACTGCAAGAGAGTCTACCCCGGTTTTTACAACAAACTCAACGGCTTCTTCCGGGTCTGTATAAGTTGCGTTTTCTTTAGAAACGCTAACTTCGTCTTCAACGCCTGCAAGCTTGCCAAGTTCCGCTTCAACAACTACACCATGAGCATGAGCATATTCAACAACTTCTTTTGTTTTTTCAATATTAGTTTTAAAATCGTAATGAGAGCCGTCAAACATAACTGAGGTAAAGCCTGCTTCAATGCAAAGCTTAGCTGTTTCAAAGTCCGGCCCGTGATCCAAGTGAAGAGCAAGGTCTAAATCGTATTCTGCCACAACAGCATCTACAATAGCTTTTAAAACTTTTGCACCTGAATATTTAAGAGCTGATTTTGAAACTTCCATAATAACTGATGAATTATTTTCGCTGGCAGCTTTTGCAATCCCTTGAATAATCTCTTGATTTCCGATGTTAAATGCGCCAATTGCATATTTGCCCTCAAATGCACGCTTAAACATTTCTTTAGTTGTTACTAATGCCATTACAATTGCTCCTTTCAAATAAATATAATAAAAGTATATACCGTTTTTGCTATATTTACAATAGTAAAAAGAAAAAACTAAGTATAAAGATTAAAAAAATGTTGCTTATTAATACTTTTTGTAATAATATATGATTTATTAGAGCAAACGGTCTGGAGTGAATTTTTTTGGCAAATACAATTATAAGTGAATTTAAATCCGATTTTTTCTCTTATCAGCACGTATTAACAGATAGTCCCACCCTGTCCGGTCTTGGTCATGTTGAAATACATGAACATTACGAAATAAACTACATAATATCCGGTAACATTTCTTATTATGTAGAAGGGCAGGAATATATGCCAAAAAAAGGTGATGTTTTAATAATCAACAGCTACGAGCTTCACAGACCGGAATTTAAATCTCCAGTGCCTTATGAACGAATTGTCATATACATTAACCCAAAATACGTTATTCCTTTTCACACGGCTGATTTTAATTTGCTTCACTGCTTTGAAAGAAGAAAGCTTGGCCACGACAACCTAATTTCCACAGCGGAATTAAATGCGGACATTTGGAAACATTACCAAAAACTTGAGCACTACATTACCTATAACTTGCCCGAAAGCACTATTATGCTGCAGCTTGTTATAATTGAGCTTTTAGTAAAGCTTAACAAAATCTTCGGGGAAGAGGAGTGCAGAATAAACAGCTCCGTCCACTTCGACCCTAAAACCCTTGCCATAATCGAATACATAAACCGACACCTCAACGAGAACATTACATTAGAGCTTCTTTCAAAAGAATTTTTCATCAATAAATATTCGCTTTGCCACGCTTTCAAAAAAAACACCGGCTTTACCATCATTGAATACATCTTAAACAAGCGCATAATGAAGGCCAAAGAGCTGTTCGCCCAGGGCGTTAACATAACCGAAGCCTGCTATCAGGTGGGCTTTAACAACTATTCCAATTTCTATAAAGCCTTTACACAGGTTATGGGGGTTTCGCCTAAGCAGTTTATTGCAAATAGATCCAGCTGATAACTTTAGTAGAATAGAAATAACTTCAATTCATATGCAGGGGTGAAAAATGAATGATTTTGATAAATTGGTTTTAAGCGTTCTAAATCTTCTAAAAAATAAATTAGTTAATAAGGACTTTAGTACTTGCAGTTTAGAGTATTACTATTTAAAAATAACTGAAGAAGAATGGAGTAGTTTGTTTAGCTTTCTTTTAACAGAAGGATTAATAAGCTCTATTTCTAGTTTTAATATAATAAACAAAACTGAATTCTTAGAAAGTTTGAACATAACATTAAAAGGAATTGAATACATACATAAAAATGATATTGTCAAGTTTCCATCTGCAAAATTGTTGCTTTCTGTGGTTAAAACTGAATATCAAAAAGAAATAAGCAGAACAAATACTATAGATGTAAAAATAAGCACTTTGATTGCTCTGCTCGCGTTTCTATTTCCTGTTTACATAGGTCTTCTAGAAGCCAATATAAAATGGGAATACAGATATAGTATAATTTATATGATTTTTGTTTTATTAACTTTGTTACTTTCAATTATCTCTCTAATGCTTCTATTAAAAGCAATCACAACAAGAGCTTATTATAGCGTAGCTCCAGATGAGATAATTAATGATTAGACTTCTAGCGAAAATGAGAATATAATAGAGGCATATCTACTTATTCCATACACAAAAGCAGTTGTCGGTAATCGTCAACAAAATAATGAAAGAGCAATAATATACAATAGAGCAATTTTATTAATTAAAATGACACTAATATTAGGATTTGTTTTGGTTATAATTAAAACTATATTTCTACAAGGAGGCATATAAATTGTGAGTGAAAGTAAAGAAGATTTTAATTCGATTATAAAACAACTAAAAAGTTCCGATAGAAACACCACTATATCAGACAACATAAATGGTAAGAACACTACAGGTTTGCAACTTTTAAATGAGAGTGGTCTAGGCTTAAAAAAAATAAGTTATTCTTTTGAAAAAGAGAAAAATAAAAAGATATAATTATAAAACATCGGTTCTTAGTACGTTAGAATCGGTGTTTTATGGTTTAATAACATAAAGCACTTACTCCGCTTTCATCAGAAATAAACTCGCCGATAGGGTGCACAACTTTTTGATATTTTCCATGATAATCACTGCCTCCGGTTAAAAACAAACAGTACTGTTCTGCGTGTTTATTAATTACGTCTTTGTCTAAAGTAGAATTTGAGGGGTGGTTTAATTCAAGCCCGTTAAGCCCACATTTTACAAGACTCGGGATAAGGTGGAAATTTTGCTGCTGCCCGGGGTGTGCCAAAACGGCTTGCCCTCCTGCCGCTTTAATAGTTTTAATCGCATCAAAGGCATTTATATACTCAATGTCAAAATCACAAATGCCGCCGTTTTTAAATATCTTTTTGTAAAATTCCCCGAACATTTCCGGGGCTTGCCCTGTTTCAACTAAGTATTCAATTATGTGCTGTTTGTATATATACTTTCCACTAGCTTTATTAAGCTTACATACATCTATTGCAAAGCCGTTTTTATTTAGTATCTGGATTTTTTGGGAGGAACTGGCGTGCCTGGCTTCTAGCAGCGGTGTTACTAACTTTTCTACTATTTTTATGTTTTTAATGTTATACCCCAAAATATGCGCCTTAACGCCGGATTCTGGGTCAAAAGCGGAAATTTCAATTCCGCCGATTATTTTAATGTTTTCGTCTTTAGGCAATTGGGGCAAATGGGAAACAGTGTCGTGGTCTGTTATAGCAATAACATCAACGCCGTTTATTTTTGCTTGATTTATTAATTCAGAAATTGTGCTGCTGCCGTCGGAAAAATTGGAATGCACATGCAAATCTGCTTTTATCATGGAAACACCCCCTAAAATGTAATATTACATAATTTCTACATTATTATAAAGTAAAAACTTCGATACCATATTTTAACTCTTATAGCATATTAATTTCAATATATTTAAATAAAAAACAAAACGCCTGCTTTTGTGCAGACGTTTTGAAGCCGATTTATCGGTCTTTTTAAAAATAAGATGTAATTATTTGTTTTTCTTTTTGTCCATCTCGTTCATGTCATCATTGTAATCAGTTTTTTTAGTATCTTTTTTGTCCATGGAAAAGACCTCCCTTCAAACTACTGTTTTTAGTAGAGGTTCTCACTCTACATTTACTATTATTTCTAATTATAATAAAATTATACATAATTATTGAAATAAACCATTGCAAAGTTTTTTAAAATTGTGTATAATTCCCATTGTATTTGAAGTATGAACTTAATTTACGGAGTATTTTTAAATTCGACCTGCCTAGTTTGTCCAATTGGCGGGCTTTTATTTCTTAAAATTTAGAAATATTTCAAAATTGGCTCACTGAGGATATAAACAATTGAAAGGATGATTTCATGTCAGAAAATTTATTTCTTTTAGCGCCAATAGGCGCCGTTGTGGCTTTGCTTTATGCATATTTTTTATCAAAAAGCATTATGAAAGAATCAGAGGGCACTGATGTTATGAAAAATATTGCGGCTGCAATAAGGTCCGGTGCCAACGCTTACTTGAAGCGCCAATATTCAGGCGTGGCAATGTTTTTCATTATAATGTTTATTGTCTTAGGTATTATGTCATTTGCAAAATTTTTGACACCATTTGTTCCTTTTGCCTTTATTACAGGAGGTATCTTTTCCGGTCTTTCCGGCTTTATCGGTATGAAGATTGCTACATATGCAAACTCAAGAACCGCTTACGCTTCCAGTAAGAGCCTTAATTCCGGGTTAAGAGTTGCATTTTCTTCAGGGGCTGTTATGGGCTTTACTGTTGTAGGCCTTGGCCTTTTAGACCTTTCAATTTGGTACACACTTCTTAGATACGTATTTTACGGCGGAGCTTATGTTATAGAAGGCTCTAGACTATTAACTCCAGATCAACAAATTCAAAATATTACATCAGCAATGCTTACATTTGGTATGGGCGCATCATCCATGGCGTTATTTGCCCGTGTAGGCGGCGGTATTTTTACAAAAGCAGCAGACGTTGGCGCAGACCTTGTTGGTAAAGTTGAAGCGGGTATCCCAGAGGACGACCCAAGAAACCCGGCCGTTATTGCTGATAACGTAGGTGATAACGTAGGCGACGTTGCAGGTATGGGCGCAGACTTGTATGAATCTTATGTAGGTTCAATCGTTGCTAGTATGGCACTTGCAGTTGCTGCCGGTTATGGCTTTGCAGGGGCGGCTGTTCCAATGATTATGGCGGCTGTTGGTATTTTTGCTTCTCTTATAGGAACATATTTTGTTAAATCCGGCGAAGAAACAAACCAAAAGGTTTTGCTTGCCGCTCTTAGAAAAGGCACTTATGTTTCTTCCGCAATTGTAGCTATAGCAAGCTTTCCAATTATCTATTACGTTATGGACTGCGCAAACAACCCTGAAAGATTAGGCATATATGCGGCAGTTTTATCCGGGCTTATCGCTGGGGTATTAATCGGTTATTTCACAGAATATTACACTTCTGATTCTTACAAACCTACTCAGGAGCTTGCTTCCTCAACTTTAACAGGCCCTGCAACAGTTATTATAGCCGGCGTATCATTAGGCTTTTTATCTACTGCAATTCCTGTTATTATTGTTTGTGTATCTGTTTTAGTAAGTTACTATGCTTCCGGCGGATATATCAGCTTTGAAAGAGGGCTTTTCGGCGTTGGTATTTCTGCCGTTGGTATGCTTGCAACATTAGGTATAACCCTTGCAACAGATGCTTATGGTCCTGTTGCAGATAATGCAGGCGGTATCGCTGAAATGTCTCATTTAGAGCCTATTGTTCGTAAAAGAACAGATGCTCTCGACTCTTTAGGTAATACAACTGCTGCGACAGGTAAAGGTTTTGCTATCGGTTCAGCTGGTTTAACTGCTCTTGCTCTTATTGCAGCTTATACTGACGAAGTTAAAATTTTAGGCTTTGAAGGTGTTCTTAATTTGTCAATTACAAACCCACCTGTTCTTGTGGGTCTGTTTGTCGGAGCAATGCTTCCGTTTTTGTTCTCTTCATTAACAATGTCGGCTGTTGGTCGTGCGGCGCAAGGTATCGTTATTGAAGTTAGGCGCCAATTTAAAGAAATTCCAGGTCTTATGGAAGGTACAGGTACACCTGATTATGCATCTTGCGTAGACATTTGTACTAAAAATGCCCAAAAAGAAATGATTAAACCAACTATCCTTGCAGTTTCTGCACCTATTATTACAGGTTTAATCCTTGGGGTAAACGGCGTTGTTGGTCTTTTAAGCGGTGCAACTGTTTCTGGTTTTGTTCTTGCGGTATTTATGGCAAATGCAGGCGGCTCTTGGGATAACGCTAAAAAATATATTGAAGGCGGCAACTACGGCGGAAAAGGCTCAGATGCTCACAAAGCTGCTGTTTGCGGTGATACAGTAGGCGACCCATTCAAAGATACTTCCGGACCGTCTATAAACATCTTAATTAAACTTCTTTCAATGGTTTCAATTGTTTTCTGTGCATTAATAGTAAACTTCAGTATTTTAAAATAAGGCATGAAACTGGGGCTACAGATTTAATAATTCTGTAGCCCCATTATATTTACCGGCTATTAGTGCCTTTCGTGTATTCTGGAAATAAGTATTTCATTGGTTTTGTAATACATGTCATATGATATTGCCCCAATTTTATACATTCTACTGTTTAAAGCCATTTGAAGCTTAATAATAACTGATTTATCAAGTATCATGTATGCATTCCTTTCTGATTTGTATGAAATAATTATTTCCATGTTTTTGCCAACCTAAAATCAACAGGCGAATTTTATGTCTATATTAACGTTAAATATGTAAATGCCCTTATAGCCATCTTTGTTTCTTTCAAATGATAACTGCATTTCGCTATTGTTGATACCTATTTGTTCTAGCGAAATGATGTCATTCTTTTTTATCTCCGCAATGTAGGTTTCGCCTAAGCTTAGAATAATTTCAAGCTTCAAATGTTTTTTGTCCTCGTTAACTTTATGGATTACTATTTTATTAAGCAAAGTATTTGTGAAATCGCCTTCCGAACCACTATCTTTTTTATTAAATTCCTTTTCAAGTATTCTTTTAAGCCGGCTTATATTCTTTCTATTTGAATTGGATAATTCCATTTCATTTTTAAACCTCTCAATATCATTTTTAATGTTTTCAATATCACTGTTAAGCTTATTGTTACGCTGGGCAAATTCTTTTTTTGTTATTAATCCGTCAATGTTAAGCTCTAAAAGCTTATCTTTTTTAATGTTTAGTTTATCAATTTCTGATTCCTTTTGCTTTATTTCCGGCGTTAAGTCTTTATATTCAACTGCTGAATACAGCTCAATAAGCCCATCAATAATTTCATCTTTCTGTTCAAAAATACGGTTATAAACATTGTTTAATATTGTATAAAGCTCCGAGGTATAAATAGTTGGGCTGTCGCAACCGTCCTTTTTGCCTTTTTGTCGGTAAAGTTTGCAGTTCCAAACTTCTTGCTCACCTTTGGATTTGCTTTTATAAATATGCCTGTGGTAAGACGTTCCATGTTCGCCGCATATTAGCTTTCCGCTGAATGTGTATCTTGTTAAATAGGCTTGGGCGTTTTCTGAGGACTTTTTGCTTCGCTCTCTGTAAAGGGCATTTGCCCTCTCCCAAAGTTCTTCGGATACAATAGCCGGTATATTTTCGTCTTTGTAAACGTTCCACTTATCTTCTGATTGTTTTATACGTTTATTATTTTTATAATCAATAGATATTGTTTTGCCGGAACAGTAATATCCTTTGTATTTAGGGTTTTGTATAATGTTTCTAATAGTATCCGGGCAAAACATTTTGCCTGTAGTGGGGCTTAATATACCTTGGATTTCAAGCTCTCTGGCTATACGCCGAACTCCCATTCTTCCTTCTGCATACATGTTAAAAATTTTAATAACTATTTTCGCTTGATCTTGGTTAACGGTTAATGAACCATCGTTTTTATCATAACCTAAAATATTGCTTTGCCCCAAGACTCTGCCTTTTTCAATGGAACGCTTGTATCCGAACCGTAAACGTTCCGATAGCTTTCTTACTTCCTCCTGGGCAATACTTGCCATAATTGTAAGCCTTAATTCGCTGTCCGGCAAAAGGGTATTAATGTTGTCGGACTGGAAAAACACTCCTACGCCGTATGATAACAGTTTTTGCGTATATTTTATGCTGTCCAACGTGCTTCTTGAAAAACGGCTTATTTCCTTTGTAATTACTAAATCAAATTTTTTATTTTTGGCATCCTTTATCATTTGCATAAAACTTAAACGTTTTTCTGCATTTGTTCCGGAAATTCCTTCATCTATATATCTTCCCGCATATTCCCAGTTTGAGTTTTTATTAATCATATCTTCGTAATAAAAAATTTGATTGTCAAGAGAATTAAGCTGTTGGTCTTTATCCGTTGAAACACGGGCATAATAAGCTACACGTAAAGGCATGTCAAATATAGTTGTGCCGTTATTAAGCTCATTTTTAATTAATAATAAATCCATAAAATCACTCCAAAATGCATTTCGCTATAGTTAATTATATAAACTTTATAGCTATTGTCAATAATAATTGTATAGCTATTTGCAAAAACATAAACAGCTATGTTCGCAGGAACAGCGGTGAACCGTTTGCTGTTCCTGCTCCACACCTGTCAATGTTTTGTCAAATTGCTCTATTATAAAAATATATAGATTTATTTGAACGTTTGGAGTATAATAAGAAAAATTAACAAAAGATGAAAGGTAAGGGTTATTATGAAAAAATATAAAAAACCAGGAATTAAATTAAAAATTATTACCCCAACATTAATAATAATTTTTCTTTCACTTATTGCTTTATATAATATTACAAGTATATCAAGCAAAAAATTATTACTTAATAATGTGTACAGTAAGCTTGAAAGCGATTCTTCTACAATGGATGCCATTTTAAGCCAGTGGATTGAAGGGGCAGATGCTGTAGTAACCGCTATTACAAAGCTTCCAGAGGTTCAGGAAGCTGCAAGAGGAGGAAGTTATGAAGAGGCTTCTATTGCTCTATCAAAATTATTTAACAATAATATTGATTTGGGAGGTTACCCTTTATATGCCAATATGTTATATTTAGATAAAAATTTTACAATTGTGGCAGGGGGTATTCGAGAAGGAATCGGGCTTAATGCAATGGACACTCCGTTTGTAGAAAACTGTAATCAGGCTTTAAAAGGTAATGATTGGGTCAGCTTTGTAACCCCTTCACCTGTAACTGGCCTTTTAGAGGTTTGGTATTCAAAGCCAGTTATGATTGATGGGCAGTTTGCGGGTATGGCTGTAGTTCCTTTGCATACTCAAGGACTGACGAGGTACTTAAACAAAGAAAATCATCCTTCAGATGCTCTAACTTTTATTGTGGATAATGAAAACACAATCGCTTCGTCTACAAATGTGGAACAAATTAATACAAAAGCGGATGATTTAGGTTATAAATTTTCTGATATAGTTGATTGGGAAGTAACTTTTAAATTTAAAAACCCAGACAACAAAAATTTTATAGTTTATTCCAGATGCGACAACCAACTGGGATGGAAAATAGTAAGCATGATTGATGAAGATTTGGCGATAAACAATAATAATATGCTAATTACTACAGCTTTTACAATTTTAATAATGATAATTGCTTCAATTGTTCTGTTCTTTATAATTTCCGGAATTTTAAAACCGATTTATGAATTAACTTTAATTTCTAAAGAATTTGCGAGGGGTAATGTTAATGTTAACATAAAAAAATACTCCGATGATGAAATTGGTCAGCTGGCAAGCTCGTTTCTTGATGTTAAAAACAGTATGACATATTTGTTTTCTAGCCTTGAAAGCTTGGGAGGCACAATAATAGAAGGAAATATTAACAGCAGAGTTGACCAGAACCAGTTTTCGGCAAGTTATTTTGAAATTGCAGAATGTATTAATTCAATTATAGATTCACTTGTAGGATACTTAAACAATATTAATATTCCTATTTTTATTGTAGATAAAGATTACAAATTCATTTATGCAAACAATAAAACCCTTGAAATGCTTAAAACAAAGCAGGATATGCTTATTGAACAAAAGATTTATGATTATTTTGTACCAACGGAACAAATAAATAGTGAATCAAGTATTGAATATTCTCTTGAAAAAGGCCGTACGAGAAAATCAATTTTTGTTTGTACAATAAATTCGGAGCAATTTATTCTTGAATCTGTTGGCGTGCCTATTATAGACAAAGGTGGCAATATTAAATCTTCTTTAGTATTTTTTATTGATATAACCGCTGATAAAAAGGCGAAAGAGCTTAGTGCAAAACGTACTGAATATCAGAATAAGCAAGTTAATAAACTTGTGGAGCAGTTAAACAAATTTTCTCAAGGAAATCTAGATATTAAATGGACATCTGATCAGTTTGACAAAGATACTGAGAAAATAGGTAAGGACTTTGAAATGGTTGGACAAACGCTGGAAAAAAGCATGTTTACAATTAAAGGTTATATTAATGAGCTTGGAGAAAAATTGTCTGAAATTTCTGACAAAAACCTTAATACTGAAATTGAAAGGCAATATATTGGGGAATTTGTTACTATAAAAGATTCTATTAATACGATTATCATTAATATGAATACAGTATTCCGAGAAATTTTAAATGCATCAACAGAAGTTGAGCAAAGCTCTTTAAACGTGACTATGGCAAGCCAAGACCTTTCTAAAGGGTTGATTCAGCAAAGCGAAGCAGTTCATGGCATTCTTGAATCAGTAACAGACGTGGCCGAACAATCTCGGGATAATTCTGTAAATGCCAGCAAAGCGAATGCATTGTCAATTGACGCAAGGGTATTTGCAGAGGACGGAAACAAAAAAATGTCAGACATGTTAAAGTCTATGGATGACATAAAAGCATCTTCTACAAGTATTGCAAATATTATAAAAATAATTGAAGATATTGCCTTTCAAACAAATATACTTGCGCTTAATGCGGCTGTAGAGTCGGCAAGAGCTGGGGTTCATGGCAAGGGTTTTGCAGTTGTGGCAGAAGAGGTAAGAGCCCTTGCAATTAGAAGCTCTAACGCCGCTAAAGAATCAAGTGAAATGATTAATAATTCATTAGTTAAGGTAGACGCAGGTTCAAAAATTGCAAACGACACAGCAGAATCCTTAATTAAGATTGCATCCGTTGTAACAAATATTAATGAAATACTGGAAAAAATTACAGACTCGTCCGCAAAGCAATCAAACTTGCTTATGAACGTTGAAGAAAATGTTACGCATATTTCCAATATTACACAGACAAACGCTTCAATTGTGCAAGAAACAACTTCAAGAAGCGAAATTATGTCTAATCAAGCAGAATTGTTAAAATCAATGGTTAGTGAATTTAATTTAAAGAAAAAATAGGTAAGCACGAGGGCGTGTTCACAATACTGGTAAGCGGTGATTCTCTGAAAAATTTATCCGCTAACTTAATGTGAGCACACCCTCGCTTTGTATTTAAAGCGGATTTTAGACTTCGTCGAACTTATGCTAAAATAATGTGAGTTCGATGAAAATTATAAAAAACATAATTTTCATCGAACTTTGATTATATTCGCACAATTTGCGGCAAAAACCGCCGTAAATTGTCGCTCATAACATGAGAATTGCTCCGCAATTAAGCCGCTAAAGCGGCTTTTCGGCTTCGCCGAACTTATGCTAAAATAATAATTTTAATATATCAACAAAATATCCAGTGGTACATAGTATATTGTAAGGGAGAGATGATATTTTTTATTAGGGAGGAAATGAAATGGCAGCGTTTGAATTAAAAAATCATAACCAAAACCAACAAGAGCAAGTTGCGCAGGAAGAACCTTTAGTTGCGGCAGCAGAAGAAATGCTTGACCACAGACGCTTAAGAGAAGAATGCATAATTGCTCTTAAAGTTTACGATAGCTGCAGACAGCAGGACTGCTTAACCGACGATCAAATCGGACCGGCAAGAGCGGCGGAATGCATTTGCGTGGGCGATGAGCACATAAACGAGGGGGATATTATTATCCCGCCACGAAATGCAGCAGCTGTTACAATAGATAAGCTAAAAATCAAAAAAATTATCATTGTTGAAAAAGAGCCAAACCCATTTAAAAACGGTTATTGGGATGTTGATATTAAATACGTTTTTGAATACAGGTTAACTTTCAGAGAAGCTGATGGTATGGCTTTTGGTTCAGTTAAAGCCAATTCAATTTACAACAAAAAGGTAACCCTTTTTGGCTCTGTTGGTTCCGACCTTACAATTGCTACAGATTTGTTCAGACACCATATGGATGTATTAACACTTGATGCCGAGCCATTTATTCAGGTCGAGGCAAAAGCAATTCCTCTCGCGGCGGAGTTGCGCTATCCTTGCAAACGTGTAAGAAATGATGATTTTGCGCCCGAAGCTAACGAAGTTGTTGTAACAATCGGATTGTTCACAATCATCAAACTTTATCGTATAGTAGATTTAACTGTTGAATCAAGAGGCTTCTGTATTCCAGAAGAATGTGAAGAGGTTTCTCCGCTTAACCCTTGCGAATTTTTCGATAGCTTAGATTTCCCGATGGACATTTTTGCACCCCCGCAAAAAAGGGAGTTTTTAGCCGGAGTTAGCGGCAACATTCCCAAAAAAAATAATGAACCATGCGGCTGCGATGAAGAAGAAGCACAATAAGTAAATAAAAAAGGTGTAATTTTTGTAATGATAAATACAAAGGTTACACCTTTCTTTATATTGGGATAAAGTTAAGTATATAGCTATTTATGTTTGTCAAATTGCTCTACCTTTTCAAGTATGAACGTTCGCCGTTTCCTTGCATTTCAAAAAATTTGCTCGAAAATCCTCTAAAAGCGAGACTTTGAACAGGCTCTTAGCCACTGCTCCGCAAGTGGCGAAAAATCGCTATTTCAAATTCGGGCAACTCATTATTGAATACAGATTCTAATTCCTGCACGAATTTTCAACTACAAAATTCAATTTTAATGATTATGCAAATAGATATAATAGGACAAATTCCAGCATGGAAAATTTTATGTTTTTTTTATATATAAGTTATGGTATAATAACTGTACATAAATCTTTATGAATAGCTATAATGGGAGTGGTTTAGTGGATTCTGAAAGTTACCGACGGTTGTTTGCTTTGGTAATACTTTTGGTGTTATCCGGCTTTTTCTCAATTTCTGAAACTGCGCTTACATCACTTAGTAAGCTAAAGCTCAAAAATATGATAGATGAAGACATACGAGGCGCAAAAAAAATAGAGAAGCTTCTATCAGACCCAAAGCGTCTTATTGCTTCTATACTTATTGGAAACAATCTTGTTAACATAGGTGCTTCGTCGTTAACAACGGTATACACATTAAGTTTGACAAACAACAGCAAAGCAGTGGCTATTGGTACTGGCTTATTAACTTTTATTATACTTGTGTTTTGCGAAATAACACCAAAAACTTTAGCTACCGAATATGCCGCTAAAATATCGTTGGCTGTTATTGCGCCGTTAAGCTTTTTTGTATGGCTTTTAACGCCCTTTGTTAATATTATGAATTTTTTTACAGGAGGTATTTGTTTCGCTCTTGGCGTAAAGCTTAATAGAGACGTTCCTCTTATAACAGAAAATGAGTTGAAAACAATAGTTGATGTAAGCCATGATGAAGGTGTCTTAAAGGTTAATGAAAAACAAATGATTTACAATGTTATTGCTTTTGATGATTTAAAGGCAAGGGATATTATGATTCCAAGGACGGACATTACTTTGCTTAGCTATGACACAGAATACAGCGAAATAGGGCAAATATTCCGGGAAGAGGGTTTTTCCCGGCTGCCGGTTTTTAGAGAAAACACAGATGATATAATTGGTGTATTGCATTTAAAGGATTATTTCTTTGCATCAAAGGAAGGTTTTACAATAGAAAGCGTAATGCGCCAGCCTGTATATACCTATGAATCTAAGCCTATTGTAGAGCTGTTTAATGAAATGCGGGCAGAACGTGTTCGGGTGGCTATTATTCTTGACGAATATGGCGGCACTTCCGGCTTTGTGTCTTTAGAGGATATAATTGAAAAAATTGTAGGCGATATATCCGATGAATATGACGATATTGAAAATGCAATTGATTTGATTAGCGAAAATGAATATGTTATTGATGGAAGTACTCGAATAAATGAGGTAAATGAAGTGTTCCATTTAAATCTTAAATCTGAAGACTACGAGACTATCGGTGGTTACGTTATTGATTTAATTGGAAGAATTCCGGAGGAAAATGAAGTTATTAATGATGGTTTAATCACTTTTACAATTGATAAAATTGATAAAAACCGTATTAGAAAAGTTAGAATAACAAAAGTTTCAGGCGAAAATATTTCGTAATATTAACAAAAAGGGGGCGTGTTTACATGGTTTTGAAATTTTTTAATCAATATGCAACACGCCATTGCAGGAATTAACCAGTGGTTACCTAGATCATTTAGCCTTAGAGGCTGTTTAGAATCTCGCTTTAGGCGAATTTTTGAGTGATTTTTTTGTTAGGCAAGGAAGCGTGGAACGTTCATACTGAACAAGGTATGGGCGTTTCACGCTGACGTAGAATAACGAAAAAATAACCAAAAATACGGCTGAATGGAGATTCTAAACAGCCTCTTAGGTCCCCAAGTATCAGAAAGGGTGTAGCCAAGGGGCATAGGGTGTAATTTAACTTATCAAGAACTGTTTTACCCGGTAAGTTAATAATGCCGCCGGTTATGCACCTGCCGACTTCCCCCTCGCAATGAACACCATAAATAATGTGAGTTCGATGAAAATTATAAAAAACATAATTTTCATCGAACTTTGATTATATTCGCACAATTTGTGGCAAAAACCGCCGTAAATTGTTGCTCATAACATGAGAATTGCTCCGCAATTAAGCCGGTAAAGCGGCTTTTCGACTTCGTCGAACTCACGTTAAATAGTTAAAACTCTGCTCCAATTCATTAAAATACCTTCCCTTCAGGTAAAAGACATTATTTTACATAAAACCTGCGTAAGCTCTTTGGGCAACTGCGCTGTGGGCATATTTTATTAAAGTAATAAAGTCGAAAACAGGAATGTTAAGTTCCGCTTGGATTGCCGCCGCATAAGGGGGCATATCACTGCATTCAAGTAATATAGCGCCGATTTCTGGGTTTTCGGCAACAATTTCTTTAGCAAGCCCCACAACTTCGTCACGAACCTTTTTATTATTGAATGTACCTCTGCGCTCCATAAAAGCGGAAAACTCCGGTAAATGCCCTGCGGATTTGTAAACACAACGTTTGTAGTCCTCAAAGGATACTCCGCAAGCTTTAAACAGGCTTTCCGTAAGATTATGCCCATCGGCGCAAAGAATACCAATTTTTTGATTGCTTTTAAGCCCAGCTCTAATCCACGGAACTTGCACTATGCTTGATAAATAAACAGGAACGTCAATAGCGTCCGCAACACGCTGCTGGAAATGCCCGAAATATCCACAAGCGCCGCAAATTGCCCTGCAACCCTCAACTTCAAGTTGTTGAGCGCTTTTTATAAGCTCGGGAAGAAGGCTATCGTCCCCGGAATGCATTCTTGCTTGGTTTGCGCCGGGAACCCACATGTGTCTTACAGGGAATGGATATGTGTAAGCATTAACAACGTTTCCGGGAAGTAATGGATAATGTACGTCTAAAAGCATTATACCAACTGTATAGCCGGAAACCCATTGGTCTTTAGTTATAAAATATGTTTGGTCATCATTTGATGGATCGACATAGCCATAATTTCTTATTATATCCATTATTTAGCCCCTTTTCAAAAGTGTAATAGTTCCGTTGTCACCGTCAATTCTAACAGTGTCGCCAGTTTTTATTAATGAAAACACATCATCTTCTGTGTCTACAACACAAGGCACACGGGAAACAACTGCCGCAACCCCGGTTCTAGAATCAATTTTTGGAAAAACTAAGCCGGCAGGCCCAATTCCTTCAAGTTTTGCGGCGTGGAAATGGCAAGACCAGCCATTTGAGCCTTTTCCTCCTGATAAAATTAATATTTTTCCGGCAATGCTCATACCCTCGAAAGGATGACCCTTTTCAATAATAAGACCTGTTCTGTCGTCTACGCCTGACCAGCCTTGAATCGTTTCTTTTGTAACAAGGGCAATTCCTTCTACAACGCCTGGCATAACGCCTCTTCCTTTAATAACAACATCTCCCATATTAATACGCCCCATGTCCGATTTTGCCTTTAACTGCGGCATCAATACATTCCTCAATACTTCTATAATAAATCGAGGATTTTGATGTGGGGCGCAAATAATGGGCTTGCTTTGCGCTGTCTAAAAGCATGGCTTTTCCGCTTTCGTCGGGGTATCTGGTATTAAGAGGGCAAGAGCTTGTTAATAGCTTAGCCCCAAAGTCTTCAATATCTTTTAAATAACCGTTATCTATTGCTCTTTCTTTAATGGGGGCGGCCGTCCACAAATGCACAATTACATTATCTGCCTTTTTTCTTCCTTTCATTAAAGAAGCTATGTATCTAAGTTCATCAATTGAATAGTGGGGGCATCCTAAAGTAATGTAATATAATTCCATTTCGTCTTTGTCGTTTAATATGTTAAAGGATTCCTCCATATCAGCTTTTGTTATATCTATTGTTTCATAATCCTTTGTGTTGTAAAACGCAGCTTCAACAGTCGGCGCATCTGGAGTATGCCCCACAATATGACACATTTCCGGACCGCTTGTAGTAGCCATTGCCGCAAAGAAATATTTTAGTGTAACAATGTCTACAACAAGATTGTCTCCTTTTATTACAGGAATGGAGTGGGTGGGAAGCATTCTGCCAATTGTATATCCAAGTAAATCCCAGTCCATATTGGTTTTCACTTCAAAATCAACATTAAATAAATGAGTTCCTTTTCTGTTGTTTTCTAAGTGGTTGCCCCATTCTGGAATTCGACCGCTTATAGCCGCCCAAAAACCTGCTTCTAAGCCATCGGAATTTCCGCAAGCCCCGAAAAATGAATTTAAAAGGGTAACAGCGTGGGATTCGCTTGTAACAAAGTGTTCACCTTTAAGGGGTAAAAAACCTACAAGATACGGAATACAAGTACCCACAAGGTTAACGCCAAGGCTTTTGTAAAAATCCAGATATTTTCTGTTAAGAGCCCCTTCTTCTTCAGTAAAGCCAAGTTCTTTGTAACATTCCGGGTCCATAGGTCCAACGTCGGACTGGCAATAACACGCAAATGGCTCAAAGGTAAGTTTTTCATCGGTGCATAAGTGCATTTCTGATAAAACCTTTTCAATATCGTTTATGTCAGCATCTTTATAAGACTCTAAATAGCCATGCAAGCCGCAAAATAAATGGGCTTTAGAAACTTCGCACAATTCTTCCGCACCTAAAACCTTTGCGTATTCCACAACTCTTGTTAATGCCTGTTGCTTAAGCCTGCCGAACTTGCCGTCAAGCATTTCCTGTTCATAACTTGTTAATTTAAGCATTAGTTTCCTCCGTTTATTTGACGTTTATTTTACAAGACCGAATAAACTTGGTAAAAATAAAGAAATTTGTGGAATATATGTAGTAATTATTAATGTAGGAAGCCATGCGAAAAGAATCATTATAAGTGTTGGCTTTAGCATTTTGTTAATACGAACGTTTGAAACACGACCGCCTAAATATAAAAGAGGAGCGGTTGGCGGAGTTATGTTGCCCATGCCAAGGTTTACGCCTAAAATTGCGGCGAACTGCACTGGGCTTACGCCAAGCTTCATAACAAGCGGCAAAAGAACAGGAGCGCAAAGCAGTGTGCCGCTTACGTCGTCCATAAGCATTCCTATTAATACCATAAAAATGTTAACAAATATTAAAATAAGGATTTTGTTTTGGGTAACGCCCATCATAATGTCAACCATTTTATTAGGAAGATTTTCAAGAACAAAAAGCCTGCTTAAAATCATAACAAGGAAAAACATAACCATTACAACGCCCGTCGTTGTGCCGGAATCTACAAGGCTTTGCTTAAGCCCTTTAAGGTTAAGCCCTTTATAAACAAACATACCAATAGGTATTGAGTATATAACAGCAACAGCCGCCGCTTCTGTAGGAGTCATAACTCCTGCATAGATACCGCCTAAAATAATAACAGGCATTATTAAAGCCGGGATTGCATAAAATATACGACCTTTTGTATCTTTAAACGTAACTTTTTGAGATTTTGCCATTTGTTCAACGTACATTGCATTCATTTCCGGGTTTTTAGAGGAGAAATAGCAGTTTATAAGGCTTAAACAAAGAACAAGAATTAACCCCGGAATTATTGTTGATAAAAAGCAAGCAAGAACTGATTGCCCTGTACTCCAGGCATATAAAATCTGAATGGAGCTTGGAGGGATTAGCAGACCCAGTGGTGAGGCGTTGGCTATTAGGGATGCCGCAAAGCCTTCTTCATATTTGGCTTGTTTAAGTTTCGGATACATTATAGAACCGATGCAGGAAAGAGTTGCCGCCGCACTGCCGGAAATTGCACCGAAAACCGCACAAGAAATAACAGTAACAATACCAAGGCTACCTTTAATTTTGCCAACAAAAAGCTCAACGAATTCTACAAGGGCTTTACCTATTTTACCTTTTTCTATAATGCCGCCGGCAAGAATGAAAAGAGGGATTGCCAGAAGTACTACTGTATTTAATTTACTATAACCAACAGGCACTAAAGATGTGGGTATATGTTTAAGCATTGAAGCTATAAAAATACATGAAGCCCCGAAGCAGGCAGGAATCGGCACACCGATTATAAGTGCCACAATTAAAATTAAAATAGATAATAACAGTACCATTTTTTATGCCTCCTCCGATTGGTGCCATGAAAATGAAAAATATAATAAGCAATAATATAAAGCAAAAAGCACCATAAATACAAAACCTGCTGCAATAGGAAACTGCGCCAGAGCTATGGGTATTTTAAGCCCCGTGGTTCTTGGCATTCTTTCGAGATTCATAGCAAAAAGATTTATAGCCCAGCCGGAAACAACTAAATAGACTACGGATTCTATAAGTTTCGCAAATGATTTAATTATGTATTTTATACGGTGGTTGGTTATATAAACATCCATTAAGTCTGCCTTTATATGGCTGTCCTCCATGCTGCCGTTAATGCTCCCTGCAAAATAAAGCCAAAAAGCTACTGTTAATATAATTTCTTCAACTCCATAAATGTCTGTTTTGAAAAAATAGCGGGCGATAACTGCGCTGAAAATAAGAACAACAACGCTTATACCACAGCATATCATAAGGAAATTGACTATTTTTTGAATAATTTTCCAAATTGCTCCGTCTTTAAATTTTTCAAGCTTCTCATACATGTCTAAGCCCCCTTTTTAAAAACAGTGTTGGATTTCATTTTTATGAAAAAATCCAACACTGCATAAAATTAATTATTGAACGTCTTCAAGTATTTTGTCTAAAACATCTTTGCCAAATTTGTCATAAAGTTTAGGCCATGTTGTCTCTCTTATATACTTAGCCATTACTTCACGGTCTTCATCTGTTACAGGAAGAATTTCTACGCCTTCGTCTTGAAGCATTTTTCCGTATTCTTCTTCAAATTTTTCAATGTTATCAAATTGTTTTTGAACTTCTATATTAATGCCTTCTTGTAAAATATCTTGTAAGTCTTTAGGAAGCTTGTTAAATGTATCTTTATTAATCATATAGTCAATACATTCAACAAATGCACGGTATGGTATGTAATATTTGTCAATATCTCTGAAGCCAGTATAAGCACCGATAACTGTTTGCCCAATTGCCGCATCACAAACGCCTGTTTGCATAGCTGTGTAAAGGTCTGCGAAGGCAACTGTAACTGTTGGGAAGCCCATATCAGTTGCTGTCATTTTATAAACGTCTACAGAAGGGATGCGGAGCATAACGCTTTTGTTTTTAGTAAAGTCTTTGTAGTCGGTAGGAGTTTTAATGCCATGTACACCAACGAGTCCGTCAACGTGAATGCCTAACACTTTTACGTTCATTTTATCAAAAATATCGGAATAGATTTGATAATAGTTTGAACCCGGAGAATAAACTTTCCTTACTGTGTCCATATTAGTAGAAAGATATGGCAAAGAATTTATCTCAATCATAGGGTCGAATTGGCTGCTGTTATATAAAAGTCCCATGTCGATAGAGCCGTCCATTATACCTTCATAAACAAGAGTTGCATCTCCCAATTGGTTTGACGGAAACGTTTGAATAAGCAATTTTCCGCCGCTTTTTTCTTCAACGTAAGCTTTTAAGTTTTCGGCTGCGATACTTGCAGGGTTGTCTACTGGGAATTGACCTGCAAGCTTTAATGTTATTGGTTCTGTATTGTCCCCAGGGGTGCCTGCTTGAGGTGCAGAGCCACCGGACGAACATCCTGCCATTAAAGCCATAGACAACATTGCGCATAATAATAACGACATTAATTTTTTCATTGTGTAGACCTCCTAAAATTTTATATATAGTGATTTATTTTTTACGCTCACTATATAAAGCGCTAAGTACGTTCTACAATAACGTACGGCAAACTACATAACCACACACAAAGTATACCATTGTCCTATAACGATGTCAATAATATTTTATAAAAATAAATAAAATATAAGCAAAAACTTTGATAATTTAGTTTATTGTTACTATAAGAATTTCCTTTGTTTATCAAACGTATATCAATATGGCATAGTGTAATGTTTATTATAGATTTTGGTTAACGATTTATTATAAAAAGGCGAATAAAAGTAAAACGTTTATAAATATTTAAAGAAGTATAATATTTGTTAAAATTGTTAAAAATATATATTATTTTCATTTAAACATATAAAAAATTACTAATAATTGAATTATTTGGGTATAATATATTGACACTGCATATGCGGCGTGATATAATTGACATTTTTTTAAATTTATGATATTATGATTAAAGGAAAGTTATTGAGGTGAGTATTATGTATATAAGGCAAGATGTATCACTTGTTCGACAGGATATTGAGCGCTTTGTAGGCAGCTCCGTTAAGCTTGAAACAAATAAAGGCAAAAGTAAATCCACCATTAGTTTTGGTGTTATTCAAAGCGTTTATCCAAGCATATTTACGATTCAATTGTATGAGGGGATAAAACCCTCCCGTAAACTATCGTTCAGCTACACGGACGTACTCACAAATTCGGTAGAGATAACCTTGTGCGAGGGCAAGGCCTAATAATAACAGGAGAGTAGTTATGATCAGATTTAAGCTAGGCGTTGATATTGGTTCTACAACTGTTAAATTAACAGTAATTAATAAAAATAACGAAATTGTATTTAGTGATTATCAAAGACATTTCTCAAATATACAGGAAACATTGCTTGAGCTTACTAAAAAAGCGTTTTCTAAATTGGGAAATGTTTCTTTTAATGCAATGATTTCCGGCTCAGGGGGGTTATCCCTTGCAAATTGGGTTGGGCTTCCTTTTATACAAGAGGTTGTAGCTGTTTCAAAGGCTATTAACGAATATGCATCTGAGACGGATGTTGCTATAGAAATTGGCGGAGAAGATGCAAAGATAATATTTTTTGAGGGCGGCATTGAACAGCGAATGAACGGCATTTGCGCCGGAGGAACAGGCTCTTTTATAGACCAAATGGCAACCCTTCTGCAAACAGATGCTTCAGGGCTTAACGATTTTGCAAAAGATTATAATGTAATTTACCCCATTGCCGCAAGATGCGGCGTTTTTGCGAAAAGTGATATTCAACCCCTTATTAATGAAGGAGCAGCAAAGCCTGATTTAGCCGTTTCGATTTTTCAAGCTATTGTTGCCCAAACTGTAAGCGGCCTTGCTTGCGGCAAAAAAATAAAAGGAAACGTTTGTTTTTTAGGCGGGCCTCTTCATTTCCTACCACAACTTAGAAACAGGTTTATTGATGTTTTAAAGCTTTCGGAAAAACAGTCTCTCATCCCTGAAAACGCTCATTTATTTGCGGCTCTTGGAGCGGCGTTAAGCGCTGATGGAGAGGAAATGGAGCTTCAAACTCTTATAAATAACTTGGAGAAAAATAAAACCGTCGATTTTGAAATTACAAGATTAAACCCTCTTTTTAAAGATGAAGATACATATAAAGAGTTTTGCCAAAGACATAAAGATAATGAAGTTAAAAAAATTGATTTAAACGAATATGAGGGAGATGCGTTTTTAGGCATAGATGCAGGCTCAACAACAACAAAACTTGCGCTTGTTAGCGATAAAGGTCAGCTTTTATTAAGTTTTTATAAAAATAACGAAGGCAACCCTCTTAAAGTTATAATTGCAGCACTAAAACAAATTTATAAAACATTACCAGAAAAAGTTAAAATTAAAAACTCCTGTGTAACAGGTTACGGTGAAGGGCTTGTGAAAACTGCTCTTTGCGTAGATACATCAGAAATTGAAACAGTTGCCCATTATAAAGCTGCAGCATATTTTAAGCCGGATGTTGATTTTATTTTGGACATCGGCGGCCAGGATATGAAATGCATACGAATAAAAGACGGTGTTATTGACAGCGTCTTACTAAACGAAGCATGTTCGGCTGGTTGTGGCTCTTTTATAGAGACATTTGCGAAATCTCTTTCAATGCCAATTGAAAAATTTGCAGACATTGCGCTTTTTGCTAAAAGCCCTGTAGACTTAGGTTCACGCTGTACAGTATTTATGAATTCCAGAGTAAAACAGGCGCAGAAAGAAGGAGCGGAAGTAGGGGATATTTCCGCAGGGCTTTCTTATTCTGTAATTAAAAATGCACTTCAAAAGGTTATAAAAATTACTGACCCGTCTCAAATGGGCAAATCTATTGTTGTTCAAGGCGGAACGTTTTATAATAATGCTGTTTTACGGTGTTTTGAATTAATAAGCGGCAGGGAAGCAGTGCGCCCGGATATTGCTGGAATTATGGGAGCTTTTGGAGCGGCGGCAATTGCAAGAGAACGTTATGAAGAGGGATACCAAACAACATTGTTAAACCCAGAAGCTCTTGACAGCCTTGTAATAGAAGGAAAAATGAAACGCTGCAAGGCTTGTACAAATAATTGCTTATTAACTATTAATAAATTTTCTGAAAGCAGAACTTTTGTTTCTGGAAACAGGTGTGAAAAGGCTTTAGGCAAGGAAAAGGCTAATAAAGATATTCCTGATTTATTTGAATACAAACTTAAAAGGCTTTTTGACTACAAACCACTTGAATTAAGCGAAGCTTACCGTGGAGTTGTAGGCATACCTAGAGTTTTAAATATGTTTGAAAACTATCCGCTGTGGTTTACATTTTTTACAAAGCTAGGGTTTAGAGTTGAGCTTTCTCCAAATTCTTCAAGAGAAATTTACGAAAAAGGCATAGAAAGTATGCCCAGTGAATCAGTATGTTACCCTGCAAAGCTTGCTCATGGGCATATTATGGCTCTTATTGAAAAGGGGTGCAAATTTATTTTTTACCCCAGCGTTGCTTATGAGCATAAAGACATAGAAGAAGCAGATAATAATTATAACTGCCCAATAGTAACGAGTTATTCCGAAAATATAAAAAACAATGTAGAGGAATTAAGGGAAAACGATATCGACTTTAAAAACCCGTTTATAAGCCTTAACAACAAAACAGCGTTAATTTTGAGAATGATGGAAATTTTCCCGGATATTGAAGCTTCTGAAATTGTCCACGCAACGGAAATGGGCTGGAACGAGCAGGAGAAATTTAAAAAAGACATACGAAAAAAAGGCGTTGAAGCTTTACAGTACATACAGGAAAAAGGGTTAAAAGCCATTGTCCTTGCTGGCCGCCCATACCACGTTGACCCAGAAATAAACCATGGCATACCGTCACTAATTACTAGTTATGGTGTTGCGGTTTTAACTGAAGACAGCGTTTCACACCTGGCAAAAGTAACTCGCCCCCTTATTGTCCGTGACCAATGGGCTTATCATTCAAGGCTTTACAACGCCGCTACATATGTGCTTTCAAAGCAGGATATAGAGCTAGTTCAGCTTAATTCCTTCGGCTGCGGTTTAGATGCGGTTACAACGGACGAGGTTAGAGAAATTCTTGAAACTGTGGGAAAAATTTATACTGTTTTAAAAATAGATGAAGTTAATAACTTAGGTTCAGTAAGAATAAGAATACGTTCCTTATTTGCGGCCATTGAAGAACGCAAGAATAAAAATTATATTTTAAAAGAGCCAAAGCAAAGACCAAAACGTGTTGTATTTACAAAAAAAATGAAAAAAATTCACACGCTTCTGGCTCCCCAGCTTTCGCCCATTCATTTTGAGCTTGTAAAGCCGGTTTTCAGTTCATGCGGATATAATTTAGAAGTTATGCCGTCAATAGATAGGGAAGCTATTGACACAGGGCTTGTTTATGTTAACAACGATGCCTGCTATCCGTCGCTAATATCTGTAGGGCAAGTAATTAATGCTTTAAAATCTGGCAAATATGATGTAAACAATACATCTGTTTTAATGAGCCAAACAGGGGGCGGCTGCCGGGCTACCAATTACGTTGCATTTTTACGAAAAGCTTTAGTAAGCGCCGGGTTTGAGCATGTTCCTGTAGTTTCACTTAACTTAAGCGGGCTTGAAAAAAACCCCGGCTTTAGCCTTAGCCCAAAGCTGATAAACGGAGCTATTCAATCTTTAGTTTATGGCGATTTGTTTATGAGAGTTTTATACAAGACAAGACCATACGAAAGTGTAGCAGGTTCTGCAAATGCTCTTTACGATAAATGGAACGAAAAGGTCAAAAAAGATTTATTAACCGGAGATTTAAAATCGTTTAAGAAAAATATATACGGAATTGTAGAAGACTTTGACAATTTGCCGCTAAATTATATTCAGAAACCTAGGGTAGGTGTAGTAGGGGAAATATTAGTTAAATTTCACCCCACGGCAAACAACGACATTGTTAGCCTGCTTGAAAAAGAGGGGGCGGAAGCGGTTGTACCAGATTTAATGGACTTTTTTACATACAGCCTTTACAACGCTACATATAAAGAAAAATATTTTGGGTTTAAAAAATCGGCAACAATTAAAGCGAACATTGGTATAAAGGTTATAGAATTGTACAGAACCCATTTGAGAGATGCTCTTGAAAAAAGCAAACGCTTTGAGCCGCCTAAAACAATAAAGGAACTTGGGCGTTATGCAGAGCCTATTGTTTCTTTAGGCAACCAAACCGGAGAAGGCTGGTTTTTAACGGCGGAGATGGTTGAGCTTATTCATTCTGGGGCAAACAATATTATATGTACCCAGCCATTTGCCTGCTTGCCAAACCATGTTACGGGTAAAGGTGTTATAAAGGAATTACGCCGGAAATATCCTCTTGCAAACATTGTGGCAGTGGATTATGACCCGGGCGCAAGCGAAGTTAACCAGCTTAACCGTATAAAATTAATGTTGTCTACTGCAGTGCGCAACATGGCTCATGAAGAGGCATATATGGAAAAAGCAAAATCCGAGCTTTCAAAAGGTGGGCAAAAAAAGCCGGTGCGGGTTTAAAATGAACTTAATAAAATAACTATAAAAAAGAAAAAGTTTATCTAATACTAATTTCAGTGTAAAAATAGATAACTTTTTCTTTTTTTGTTTTAAAATATGTATAAATAGTTTGCAATTATTGATACAAATAGTTATAATACAATATGTCGTATTTTGATGGACATTTAGTAGATGCTGAGATATATGTTAAGAACGGGGTTTCATATGTTGAATTGAAAAAAATTGTGGAACTTCTATTTTACAAAGTATCTTGGGATGGCGAAAAAAAGGAAGTTTCTATGGTAAATGATCAAAATCAATACAAATTCTCTGTAAATAAAAACACCGCATACATAAATTCACAAGAGATTACACTTTCCGTTGCACCTGAAATAACAAATAGCAAAACTTTTCTTCCAGTAAGATTTTTAAGAGAAGTTATGGGTTTAAATGTATTTTGGGATTCTAATCACAATGCAGTTTTAATTGAAACTTCTATAATATAACGTGAGTTCGACGAAGTCGAAAAGCCGCTTTAGCGGCTTAATTGCGGAGCAATTTTCATGTTAATCTAGGGTAAATTCCTTAATATTAATTTAAAGGAGCTGCCTTGTTTATCTCTAACAAGGCAGCATACGATAATTTATTTAACTAAAGCATACATTTTCATATCTAAAAATTTATTATTTTTAAATGCATTTTTTCTAAGAATACCTTCAAAAACAAAGCCTGCTTTTTCCAAAACTCGGCATGAAGACGTGTTATATTCGTATGGTTCTCCAAAAATACGGACAATGTCTGTATTTTTAAAAATGTAATTACAAGCTTCTTTTACAGCATTTGTTACTATTCCTTTACCCCAATAAGGCTCGGCTATATAATAACCAATTTCAGCCGTTTTGTTATGAACATTATCCCTGCGAAAAATTCCTATACTGCCTATAGCCTTATTTTCCGCAGCAATTGCCCAGGCATAAGTGACATTAGAATCAGCTACAAGCATTGCGTTTATAAAGCTTTCTGCATCTGCCGATGTATATGGAAAGGGAATACCATCTCTTAAATTGTCTAGGATTTTTTTATTGTTTAAAGCATTTGCTAAGTCTGCAGCATCAGTAATTTTCCATTTTCTAATGTTCATATAAGTTCTCCTTTTATTTTTTTATAACAGGTATCCACACTTCAAAAATAGAATTTTGCATATCATCGTTAATATACACTTCGATGTCCGGTCCATTTGCGTATTCGTAACCTGATGATGGAAACCATTCAGTCATTATCCTTTTTTCTAGCTCCTGTATTGCTGTTGGCATTGGTCCTTCTCCTCTGAAAATCGCCCATGTTGCTGCTGGAATGTTATATTCTTCAAAGCCTTCAACATTATCAGCGCTGTTAGAAACTGCAATAAAATATTTATATTTCTCGTTAGGATAAACGGCGCATATACCAAGTATGCCTTTTGGTTCTCCTGTCATAAAAGGAGCAAGCTTGCCTAGAGTGCCATTCTGCCCAGCTTTTAGCCACATTTTCGGAACAATTTTAAATGATTCTTCCATGTTCATTTCAATGGGTTCTGCTACACCAATAATTCTAAAAGTGTCTTTTTTTTCAATTCTGTAATTCATTTCAACAACTCCATTTATTGTTATTTTGAAGCTGATTGGTGGATATGCCTTTAAACTTACTCCCTCAGCTCTTGCTTGGGAAGGGGGAATGCCATGAACCGCTTGGAAAGCTCTGTTAAATGCTGTCGGCGATTCGTAACCGTATTTTGCGCTTATTGAAATAACCTTTTCATCTGAACTTTGTAAGTCCACCGCAGCCATTGTCATGCGCCTGCGGCGAATATATTCCGAAAGTGGCACGTTTGCAATATATGCAAACATCCTTTGAAAATGATATGTTGAGCAACATGCTATTTTAGCTAGTTCCTCATATTCAATTTCGTATGTCAGGTTTTCCTCAATATAATGTATAGCTTTGTTCAGACGTTTAATCCATTCCATTAATCAAGCCTCCTTTACAATAAAAGTATATCATATATAAAAACTAAAGTCCTCTTAATTAATGCACAAAAATAAGAGGTGGCGTGTATTAATTAATGTGAGTTGGATGACAATTATAAAAAACATAATTTTCATCGTACTTTGATTATATTCCCACAACTTGCGGTAATTTTTAAACTGTTCTAAGTGCAAAATTAAAATTTTATTACAATTTTTTATATTGTAAAATTTGTGATTTAGTGATAAAGTATTATAGTGTAAAAATATTAATAAGATAAGATGGAAGGTGAATTATGCGACCGGTAACTTTTCCAGGAGGCGTGCATCCGCCGGATTATAAGCAATCGACTGAACAATGCGAAGTAAAGGTTATTTGGCCAAAAGTAGGCTCCGAAGTATTGTTCCCCATGTCTCAACATTTAGGCGCTCCTTGTGAGCCAATTGTTACGGCAGGAGAATATGTTAAAATCGGGCAAAAAATTGGCGAAGCCACAGCTTTTGTTTCATCTCCGATACATTCTAGCGTTAGCGGCACGGTAAAAGAAATTAGGGATACATTAACTCCCACAGGTAATACGTCAAAAGCGGTTGTTATAGAATATGATGGAGAAAATAACGAGCTTGAAACAATTAATAAACCATATGACTATAAAAACATGTCTAAAGACGAAATTCTAAATGTTATTAAAGAAGCAGGCGTAGTTGGGCTTGGAGGCGCAGGTTTTCCCAGCCATATAAAACTTAATCCTCCGCCGGACAAAAATGTTGATACTCTAATCTTAAACGCCGCAGAATGCGAGCCGTATTTAACTACAGACTATCGAGTTTTGCTTGAAGAAGCAGATGTTTTGCTTCAAGGCTTTCAAATAATGCTACACTTACACCCACAAGCCAAAGGTATAATCGCAATTGAAGGCAACAAACCACAGGCTATTGCAAAAATTTCTGAAAAATGCAAAGACCTGCATAATATTTCTGTTGTTGCTTTGGAAACTAAGTATCCTCAAGGGGCTGAAAAACAGCTTATTCTTGCATGTACTGGAAGAGAAGTGCCATCAGGCAAGCTCCCGGCGGACGCAGGCTGTATCGTGCATAACGTAGATACGGTTGTTGCTGTTCAAAGAGCCATTGTTAGAGGGCGCCCGTTAATGCGCCGTATTGTAACTATAGCAGGGGGCGCAGTAAATAACCCGGGAAATTACAAAGTTAGAATAGGCATGAAAATGAGTGAGCTTATTGAGCTTACAGGCGGGTTTAAATCTACACCTTACAAAATGATTTCCGGTGGTCCTATGATGGGGGTTTCCATGTTTACAACGGATATTCCTATTATAAAAACATCTTCCGCAATTCTTTGCTTTACAGAAGAAGAAGCGAAAATTCCCGAAGAAAGAAACTGTATAAGATGCGGAAAATGCGTGGAGCATTGCCCTATACATTTGATGCCGCTTGAACTTAACCAAAACGTTATTACATTAGATTACGACTCATTTCGTAAAAATAATGGTTTGGACTGCATAGAATGCGGCGTATGTTCGTATGTATGCCCAGCTAAAAGACACTTGACGCAATCCATTCGCTATATCCGCCGTGATATGCTTGCGAAAAAAATATAGGGGAGGGGAAATACATAAATGAGCGATTTTAAACATTTAGTAACCTCGACGCCGCATATCCGTTCTGAGGACACAATACAAAAAATAATGCTTGAAGTTATAATAGCTCTTGTTCCGGCCGGGCTTGCCGCTGCTTATTTCTTTGGGTTAAGGGCTATTACTGTTATTTTAATAAGCGTTATTTCATGCGTTTTGTTTGAAAAATTGTATCAAAAAATTGTTAAACAACCGGATACAACTTATGATTTATCCGCTGTTGTAACCGGGGTTTTGCTTGCATACAATCTTCCGGCTTCTGTTCCGTTTTGGGTGCCTATAATTGGTTCTCTTTTTGCCATAATGCTTGTTAAAATGCTTTTTGGCGGTCTTGGGCAAAACTTTATGAACCCGGCTCTTTCCGCAAGGGCGTTTTTGCAAAATGCTTTCCCAAAAGAAATGGTAGCTTGGACTGAACCTGTTAGAAGCCTTGGCTTTGTAGACACTGTTTCTACAGCCACACCCCTTAATGCATTAAAGCTTAACCCGGATTTCGTTCCAAAGTCAACAGATTATATGAACGCTCTTATTGGAAATATTGGCGGATGCCTTGGCGAAACTTGCGCAATTTTGCTTTTGCTGGGCGGCATATATTTAATAGTTAGGAAAATTATTTCCTGGAGAACTCCTGTATCATATATTGCAACATTTATGGTTTTAGTCCTTATTTTCGGCAGAGATGGTCTTTTTACCGGCTTTGCGTTTTACGAGGTTTTAGTTGGGGGCATTATGCTTGGCGCATTTTTTATGGCCACAGACTATTCTTCGTCTCCAATTACGCCTAAAGGGCAAATCATTATGGGCTTGGGCTGCGGTATATTAACGTTTGTTATAAGAGTTTTCGGCGGTTATCCAGAAGGGGTTTGTTATTCAATACTTCTTATGAACTTAGCCGTTCCGCTTATTGACAGATTTACTAAACCACGTGTTTACGGGGTTAAAAAGGAGGCGAAAAGCCGTGGATGATATAATTAAACCGGGTCTTGTGTTGCTTTTAATAACAGTTGTTGCGGCTGTTTGCTTAGGTTTTGTATACAATATTACGAAAGAACCTATAGAAATGCAAAAACAAACGGCAAAAGCAGAATCCATGAAAACTTTACTTCCTGATGCTTCGGAATTTAAAGACGAAATAAAGCCGGAAGATGGCAGTTTGGTTCAAGAAATAACAACCGGCTATGCAAACGGGGATATAAATGGATATGTTCTTTTAGTTGCTCCGAAAGGTTATGCTGGAAGCATTGAAATGCTTGTAGGTATCGATACAGAAGGCGTGTTAACAGGAATATCAATTGTTAACCACTCTGAAACACCGGGGCTTGGGGCGAACTGTGAAAATGATAGCTTCAAAAATCAGTTTGTAGGCAAGTCTGGGTTAATAAATGTAACAAAGGGCGAGCCGGGGGCTGACGAAATTCAGGCTCTTACAAGCGCAACAATTACATCAAAAGCAGTAACAGCAGGCGTTAACGAAGCGTTAGATTATTTTGAATATAATATTAAATAGGAGGTGCTCATATGAATATTGCAAAATTATTTAGAAACGGTTTGCTAGACGAAAACCCTATATTTATGCAAGTTATTGGTATGTGCCCCACGCTTGCAGTAACAACGTCTGCAATTAACGGAATAGGTATGGGCCTTGCCACAACGGCAGTGCTTACATGCTCTAACCTTGTTATATCTTTAATAAGAAGCTTTATTCCGGATAAAGTAAGAATTCCTTGCTATATCGTGGTAATTGCCAGCTTCGTTACAATAGTGCAGTTTCTTTTGCAAGGCTTTTTGCCTTCTTTAAACAGCGCATTAGGTATATTTATACCTCTTATCGTTGTTAACTGTCTTATTCTTGCCCGTGCAGAGGCTTTTGCAGGGAAAAACGGTCCGGTTAGTTCGCTTTTTGACGGTATCGCTATGGGCGCAGGCTTTGCAATTGCTCTTACAATTGTTGGTTCAATTAGAGAATTATTTGGAAATGGGAGTATATTTGGTGTAACAATTTTAGGCGAATCTATTCCTAAAGTGTTAATTATGATTTTGCCGCCAGGCGCATTTTTTACTCTTGGGTTGCTTATGGCCTTGCTTAACTATTTGCGAAGGAGGAAAGCATAATGCAATTGTTTTATGTAGCATTTGGGGCGATACTTGTTAACAACTTCGTTTTAAACAGGTTTTTGGGAATTTGCCCTTTTTTAGGGGTTTCTAAAAAAGTTGAGACAGCTTTTGGCATGGGTGTTGCCGTAACTTTTGTTATGGCTTTAGCATCAATTGTAACTTATTTGATTTACAACTTCGTACTTGTAAAATTTGAAATAACTTATTTATATAATATTGCTTTTATTCTTGTAATTGCGGCTTTAGTTCAGTTTGTTGAAATGTTTATGAAAAAGTCCAGCCCTTCACTATATCAAGCGTTAGGGGTCTACTTACCATTAATTACAACAAACTGCGCCGTATTAGGCGTTGCTGTTATTAACATGACAGAAGAATATAATTTTATTACTTCTCTTGTTCATGCTGTATGTGCCGCATTAGGTTTTTTGCTTGCTATTGTTCTTTTTGCCGGAATCCGTGAAAGAGTTGAGCGTAATAAAATATTACCTCACTTTATGGGTTTTCCTATAGCGTTAATAACAGCAGGTTTAATGTCAATAGCTTTCTTTGGCTTTACAGGGATAATTAAATAGATAGTTAAAGAGGTGAAACATATGGATATATCAACAATTCTGCTTCCCGTTTTAAGCCTTGGTTCTTTGGGGCTTATTTTCGGGCTGGGGCTTGGTTATGCAAGCCGTAAGTTTAAAGTTGAGGAAGACCCAAAGCTTCCATTAATAAGAGAAGCGCTTCCCGGCGCAAACTGCGGCGGCTGTGGCTTCCCGGGGTGTGACGGTTTAGCAAACGCAATATTAAAAGGTGAAGCTAAAGCCAATGCTTGCCCAGTAGGCGGAGCGGAATGCACAATAAAAATCAGTGAAATTTTGGGTATAAAGGCTGAAATTAAAGAGCGTGAAGTTTCATTTATAAAATGCGGAGGGAATTGCAATTACAGCAATTTTAGATATAATTATGAAGGGCTGGAAGATTGCAACGCCGCTATACATTTAGCAGGAGGCGGCTCTAAAAGCTGTATTTACGGCTGTTTAGGAGGAGGAAGCTGCGTTCACGCTTGTAAATTTGATGCAATAAAAATTGTAGACGGCATTGCCCAAGTTGATAAGGAAAAATGTACAGCCTGCGGCATGTGCATTAAGAGATGCCCCAAAAACTTATTAGAGCTTGTACCATATTCCGCTCAAGTTAAAGTTTTATGCAACTCAATGGACTCAGGTAAAGCTGTGCGTGCCCATTGTACAGTGGGCTGTATAGGCTGTAAAATGTGTGAAAAGGCCTGCGAATATGATGCTATACACATAGCAGATAACCATGCTAAAATTGACTATTTAAAATGTACAGGTTGCAACGCTTGCGTTCAAAAATGCCCAATGTATACAATAAAGTCTGAAACTTTTGTTAAAGAAAGACCAGCACCAAAAACAGATGCCATGTAAAAAATTAGTGATAAACACAAAAGATTAGGGGGATATATATGTACAGAAAATATGAAGATATGGAAGTTAAAGTTCATGATGGTTTACGTGGGGGTAACGGCAAAACTGCCGTTAAAACCCTATTTAAAGAAAGCGAAATGGGGGGAGGTTTTAATCTTTGCGCAGAGCTTACAGTTGAACCGGGGGCGTCTTTAGGTCTGCACGAACATGTAGGAGAAACTGAAATTTACTACATTGTTAAAGGTACTGGAATTGTTGAAGATGACGGAGTTAAAACTCAGGTTAAACCCGGTGATGCTGTTGTTACAGGCGGCGGTGGAAAACACTGCATTGAAAATAACGGTAGTGAACCTCTTGTGTTTTTTGCAGTTATCGCTTATGATAAGTAAAAAGAATGATTAAATAGCACGGATTTATGCGGATTTTTGTTCGTGTAAATCCGTGTTTCAATTGGGTGATTTTATGTCTTACACAGCTTTATACAGAAAATTGCGGCCTCAAAGCTTTTCGGATGTTATTGGGCAGCCGCATATTGTTAAAACACTTATTAATCAAATAAATACAGGGCGTGTTTCTCATGCTTATTTGTTTTGCGGAACAAGGGGAACAGGGAAAACATCAACTGCAAAAATATTTGCAAGGGCGGTAAACTGTTATGAACCTGTTGACGGAGAACCTTGCAACAAATGCTCGTCCTGCGAATCAATTTTAAAAGGCTCTAGCCTTAACGTTATTGAAATTGATGCGGCAAGTAACAATGGCGTTGATAATATAAGGGAAATACGGGATGAGGTTAAATACGCTCCCACAGAGGGGAAATACCGCATTTATATTATTGATGAGGTTCATATGCTTTCAACAGGGGCATTTAATGCGCTGTTAAAAACTTTGGAAGAGCCTCCACCGTTTGTTCTTTTTATTTTAGCCACAACAGACCCTCAAAAAATTCCTGCGACTGTTTTATCCAGAGTACAGCGGTTTGATTTTCATAGAATTACTGTAAAAGTTATGGCGGAAAAAATAAAAGAACATATGTTGGAAGAAAATGTAGGCATAGATGAAAATGCAATATATTATATTTCCGGTCTTGCAGACGGCGCAATGCGAGATGCATTGTCTATACTTGACCAATGCATTGCTTTTCATTACGGACAACATCTTACAATTGAAATGGTTCAGGATATTGTGGGTTCAGTTGATTCTTCAGTTTTTTTCAGCTTTACAGAGGCGTTAAATAAATACGACACGGCGAAATGCATGGAAATTATTGATGAGACAGTAATAAAAGGGAGAGATATAAGCCAGTTTGTTTCAGATTTAATTCAGCATTTCAGAAATTTATTAATTTCATTAAACATACAGGGCAGTTCGTCCGCTCTTGCTTTTTCTGACGAATTAATAGAAAAAATGAAAAAGCAAGCTCAGGAAATAACAGCTCAACCGCTGATTTCTTATATTTCAGCTTTTTCAAGCTTGCAAAGCGAAATAAAATATGCTTCTAACCAAAGGGTTTTGCTTGAAATTGCGTGTATGAAAATATGCAACCCCGAAGCAAGGGAAAACGCCGAAAGCCCTGTTGCTTTAATTGAAAGAATTAAAAAGCTTGAAATAGAGATAGCAAACGGAGTGCAAATTAATGCGCCTGTTTATAATAATGTTAAATCAGAGGTGAACGAAGAACCGAAAGCTTTTATTGAAAAAGCAATTCCCGAAGATATTCAAAAAGTAATTAAAAGCTGGGATAAGGTCGTTAATAAATTTAAAACTCCTAAAAAGGGTTATTTAAAAAAATCTAAGCCGTGTTATATTGAGGGAAGCTCTTTAATAATTGTTTCGCCAAACGGCACAACATCGGGAATACTTAGAAATGCAGAGGGCGAAATAAAGGATTGCCTTAAAGAAATGTTTAATAAAGAGTTTAATATTATTTTTATGGCTAAAGATGAATATGACATGCGGCATATGAAAACTTATAACAGAGAAGACGATGCTTTTTTGAAAGAAAGCCTTGCAGAACGGATAAATAGTGATATAATATATGAAGAATAAGGTAAAATAGGAAATAAGGAGCGATTTATATGGCAAAAGGTTTCAGCGGAATGCCCGGAGGAATGAACATGGGCAACTTAATGAAGCAAGCGCAAAAAATGCAGAAGCAAATGGAGGAAACTCAAAAAGCTTTGGCTGATAAGGTTTTGGAAACAACTAGTGGCGGTGGTGCTGTTAAAGTTACAATTACAGGCAATAAAGAAATTAAAGAAATTATTTTAGATAAAGACGTTGTTGACCCTGATGATGTTGAAATGCTTCAAGATTCGCTTGTTGCCGCAGTAAACGAAGCAATACGCCAAGTTGAAGAGATGAACCAAAGTGAAATGGCTAAACTTACAGGAGGACTTGGGCTTCCGGGCGGTATGTTTTAATTAATATGGCAAATTATTATGGAAATCAAATTACAAGGCTGATTGAGGAGCTGGGAAAGCTTCCGGGAATCGGAGGGAAATCCGCCCAAAGGCTGGCTTTTTATATAATTAAACAGCCGGAGGAATGGGTCAAGCAGTTGGCAGAGACAATTTTAAGCGCAAAACAAAACGTGCATTATTGCTCAATTTGTTATAACTTAACGGATAAAGACCCTTGCGCCGTTTGCGAAAATATCCGTCGTAAGACGGACACTATAATGGTTGTGGAAAACCCAAAAGACATGGCCGCTTACGAGCGCACAAACGAGTTCCATGGGCTTTACCACATTTTGCACGGAGCAATTTCTCCTATGAACGGAATTGGTCCTGATGATATAAAATTAAAAGAATTGCTTGAAAGAATTCAAAAAAACAAAGTTGTTGAAGAAGTTATTGTTGCCACAAACCCTAACGTTGAGGGGGAGGCGACTGCTATGTATATAAGCAGGCTTTTAAAGCCTCTTAATGTAAAAGTATCCCGGATTGCTCACGGCGTTCCCGTAGGGGGCGACTTAGAGCATGTAGACGAGGTTACGCTTTCTCGTGCGCTGGAGTGGCGGCGAGAAATGTAATTGCTATTTAACATGAGTTCGACGAAAATTGCATATTTTGCTTTTTTTATCGGACTCATACTATTTCCGAACCAAGGTTGATATAAAAATTATCATTTTGCGGGTGAACCATGGGCATAATAATAATTTTTATATCACTGTCTAAGCGGAAATAGTATAACATAAATTTACGGAGGACGAAAATGAAATACAATCCACAGGAAATAGAGAAAAAATGGCGTGAATACTGGAAGCAAAACCCTATTAACGTTGATGCGCCGGGCAAACCAACATTTTATTGCCTTGACATGTTCCCATATCCATCCGCAAGTGGTCTTCACGTGGGGCATTGGCGTGGTTACGTTTTATCAGATGTTTTAAGCCGTTATAAAATTTTGCAAGGTTATCACGTGCTTCACCCAATGGGGTGGGATGCATTTGGGCTTCCGGCGGAAAATTACGCCATAAAAGTTGGACAGCACCCGATAATAAGCACGGCTGCAAACATTGAAAACGCTAAAAGGCAACTTCATGAAATTTCTGCAGTTTACGACTGGGACAGAGAAGTTAATACAACTGACCCGGAATATTATAAATGGACACAATGGATTTTTATTAAAATGTTTGAAAAAGGGCTTGCTTATGAAAAAGAAATGCCCCTTAACTGGTGTCCGTCCTGCAAATGTGTTTTGGCAAACGAAGAAGCAACTACAGGGTCTTGTGACCGCTGTGGGGCAACTGTAACAAAGAAAATGCTTCGTCAATGGATGCTTAAAATTACGGCTTACGCTGAAAGGCTTCTATCAGACTTGGAAAAATTGGATTGGCCGGAAAAAGTTAAAAAAATGCAGTCAGACTGGATTGGCAAAAGCTACGGTGCGGAAGTGGATTTTAAACTTGAAGGTTATGACAAAGCCATCAGAGTGTTTACAACAAGACCGGACACGCTTTACGGCGCAACCTTTATGGTTTTAGCGCCGGAGCTTCCTCTTGTTTCTGAAATTACAACAAATGAGCAAAAAGCAGAAGTAGAAAAATACGTTTTAGCGGCAAGTACCAAATCTTCTGTAGACCGTATGACTGATAAAGAAAAAACTGGCGTATTCACGGGAGCTTATGCTATTAATCCGTTAAACGGGGAAAAGCTTCAAATATGGATTTCCGATTATGTTCTTGCAGATTATGGTACTGGAGCAATTATGTGCGTTCCTGCCCATGACGAGCGTGACTTTGAGTTTGCGACAAAATTTAAGCTTCCTATTATACAGGTTATTCAAAATGAGCAAAATCCTGTGGATGTTTCAAAAGAAGCTTATGCAGGGGACGGCGTTTTAATTAATTCCGACAGATTTAACGGCATGAAAATGGGAGAAGCAATTGAAGCCGTTACCACATTTTTGGAAGAAAAAAATATTGGCAAAAAAACAATTAATTATAAGCTTAGAGACTGGGTGTTTTCACGTCAGCGTTATTGGGGCGAGCCTATTCCTATAATTCATTGCGAAACTTGCGGCAAAGTTGCTGTGCCAGAAGATGAACTTCCGGTTTTATTGCCTAATGTTGAAAGTTATCAGCCAACATCAACAGGGGAATCTCCCCTTGCGGCTATTACCGACTGGGTTAACACAAAATGCCCTAAATGCGGAAAAGATGCAAAAAGAGAGACAAACACAATGCCTCAATGGGCAGGCTCTTCATGGTATTTCTTGCGTTATGCAGACCCTAAAAACGATAAGGCTCTTGCAAGCAAAGAAGCCCTTAAAAAATGGCTTCCTGTGGATTACTATGTTGGCGGCATTGAACACGCTGTTTTACACTTACTCTACTCAAGGTTTTATACAAAATTCCTTTATGACATTGGTGCTGTTGAATTTGAAGAGCCTTTCACAAAGCTTTTCAATCAAGGCATGATTAATAAAAACAACCAAAAAATGAGCAAGTCTGTTGGAAACGTTGTTTCCCCGGACGACCTTGTAAGAAAATACGGCTGTGACTCCTTGCGTATGTACGAGCTTTTTGTAGGTCCGCCGGAGCAGGATTCCGAATGGGACGACAGCGGAATTGACGGTGTTTATAGATATTTAAACAAAGCATGGAAGCTTATTTATGAAAATAAAGATAAAGTTATTAAAACTACGCCGGAGCTTGAACGTGTGCGCCATAAAATGATTTACACCATAACCAGCAGGCTGGATAATTTAAGCCTTAACACTGTTGTAAGCGGATTTATGGAATATACTACGAAACTTTCTGAGGCTGTTACAAAAGCCGGAGGAATTGATAAAGAAACAATAAAAGCTTATATAATTCTTCTTGCGCCTTTTGCACCTCACATTGCAGAAGAGCTTTGGAAACAAACTGGGAACAGCGGCTCTGTTTTTGCAGAGAAATGGCCTGTTTATGACGAAAATAAAATGAAAGACGATACAGTGGAAATTGCTTTGCAAGTTAACGGAAAGCTTCGCAAAACTATATCTCTTCCGGCTGATTGCGATAAAGAAACGGCTCTTAATAAAGCAAAAGAGGAGCTTGAAGGCAAACTTAATGATGTTACTGTTGTTAAAGAAATTTACGTTCCGGGGAAAATTGTAAATTTTGTTGTGAAATAATACAGTTTCGTTACTGAACTTACATTAATAATGGAGCGGCG
>CAZJGG010000023.1:0-13239 GCA_964545475.1 uncultured Eubacteriales bacterium
ATATATAATATACTCCTTAACCACATAAATTGGCACTGCCTTGCGGCGAATTTTACTTGTGGACTTCGTCATCAACTTCTTGTGTGCCGCTAGCACACGGCGTCGTCTCTTCCTTGCCACAAGCAAAATTTGCTCGCAACTCAGTACTAATTTATATGGTCAAGGAGTATAGTTACACTAAACTTGAAAGATTCCTTTACAAATCTTATATTTACTTCGTTAACAGGCACACCGTTTCCACATGGGCGGTTCTTGCAAACATATCGTGTATAGAAAGGCATGAAACCTTATAACCGGCGTTTATAAATGCCTCCAAATCCCGTACAAGTGAAGTTGGTTTACATGAGATATAAATGACTTCGTTTGCACCGATTTCAATTATTTTGCGTATAGCTTTTGGATGTATTCCGTCACGTGGAGGGTCTAGGACGATTAAGTCCGGTTTTTCGGATATTTCGTCAATTTGCTTTAAAACGTCGCCGCAAATAAAATGGCAGTTGCTCACGTTATTAAGCATTGCGTTTTCTTTCGCCGCCGCAACAGCCTCTTCAACTATTTCCACAGCAATTACTTTTTTAGCTTTTTGAGCCATAATTATTGAAATTGTTCCGGTGCCGGAATATAAATCAAACACGGTTTTACTGCTTAAGTCGCCGGCAATATTTAAAGCGGCGTCATAAAGCTTTTCTGCTCCGTGTGTATTTGTTTGAAAAAAAGAAAAAGGAGATATTTTAAAGGTTAAACCCATAATTTTTTCATAAAAATAACTTCTGCCCATTAATATTTCTTGGGAATCCGCCGCTACAATATCGGCTTGAGATAAATTAATAGTACGAATAATTCCGACTATTTCACCGTCAAGTGTTAAGTCTGTTAGGGTTTTAATATAAGGCGCAAGGTCTGTTTTCAAGTTGTCGGTTGTTACAAGATTAACTAAAATTTCACCTGTGTTTTTGCCTTTTCTAACTACAAGATGCCTTAAAGAACCCTCCTTTCTTATTTTATGGTAAAACATTTCTTCAGTATTTTTAAAGAAATTAAGGGTTGCTGATAAGATTTTTCTATAATCTTCGTCTATTATTAGGCAATTTGAAACCGCCTCAACTTCATAATAATTATTCTTTTTTCTAAGCCCAAGGGAAAGCTCTCCGCCTTTTTCCTTGTCTCCGAAAGAAAATTCCATTTTGTTTTTATACGCTGTTGAAGACGGAGAAGGCGTAATTCCAATGTATTTAAAACCCTCTATACCAGCTTCTTCAAATAGATTTAATACATAACGCTCTTTAAGTAATACTTCGTCTTCATATGTTATGTTTTGGGCGATACAGCCGTTGCATATTCCGAAATGGACACAATTTGGCTCAATGTAAATTTCTGGGCTTGTTATTAAATCAATAAATGTTTTTTTCTTTTTTTTCATTTCGCTCTCCTAATATAAATTTTGTTTGATTTTTGAAAATATTATGATATAATGTAGTCATTACCCTGAATCCGGGTGTAACATATTAATCATAGGAGTGTTTTCATGTCAGAAAAAATTGACGTAGGCAGCATTGTCGAGGGAAAAGTTGTCCGAACAAAGCCTTTCGGCGCAATTGTGTTGTTGCCTAATAACAGCCAAGGTCTTGTTCATATTTCCCACATTTCAACAAGCTTTGTACAAAATATAGCAGACCATATTTCTATAGGCGATGTTGTTAAGGTTAAGGTTTTATCCATTGATGCCGCTTCCGGCAAAATATCTTTATCTATAAAAGATGCCGCAGAACCCCAAAGGAAACCTCGTTATGAAGCTCACGCTCATCAACAGGAACAAAAACCGGTGGACGCCAGCAGTTCTTTTGAAGATAAATTCAAAGAATTTCTTAAAGTTTCCAATGAAAGACAGGCAGGGCTTAACAAGCGTAACAAAAGAAGATAATTATCCGAATAAATCATTTAATTTTTTCTTAAATTCGGCTTTTTTTGTTTCTGTCTTTTTTCTATCAATTGTGAATTTACCATTTGAATACATAAATATGTCCCCTTCTTTAATTTCTTGGGGCATTTTGTATTTCTCAAAATTTTCAAATTTATTGTTTTTCAAATTTTGACAGACTACTATTTCGCCTTCAATTCTGTCTACTGCATATTCCATAATTTCATTCCTTAATCTACATTTATTTTATCTTTGTCAAAAGTTACTACAATATTTGACAATTCGTCTGTTCTGTAAGTATTTATATTTCTGTCGTTAAGGGTTTTTAACGTTTCTTTATGAGGGTGTCCGTAGGAATTGTCTTTTCCGCAACTTATAACGGCAATTTCTGGGGATACCTTATCAATAAACTTTGATGAAGAGCTGCTTTTGCTTCCATGATGCCCAATTTTTATAAGGTTGGTTTTTATGCTGTATCCAACATCCAAAATCTCATTCTCAGACAGTTTTTCAGCATCTCCCATAAATAGGGCACTGTTTTTTCCGTATGTCATTTTTACAACAACGCTGTAATTGTTTAAGTCTTCGTATTCTTGTTCGTTTGGGGCTAATATTGTAAACACCTGCTCCCCTATTTTAAATTCATAATTAGGAACAGCTTTTGTTACTTTTATTTGCTTCTCTTTAATTGTGTCTATAAGATTTTCAAAAGTCTTTGTTGTATTAACTGCATTAGGCATAATTATGTTGTCAACGGGAATCTGACTTATAACGTTAATAAGCCCTCCGATATGGTCGCTGTGAGGGTGCGTTGCAACTAAATAATCAATCTTAGTAACCCCGTATTGCTCTAAATAAGACAAAACAGTATCTCCGTCGGAAGGCTCGCCTCCGTCTATTAATACGTTTCCGCTAGCAGATTGAATAAAGGTACTATCCCCCTGCCCTACGTCTATAAAATGGACATAAACATTGTCTTCGCTTGTATTCATTGTCTGGACAGATTCCATACCGGTTATGCCTGCGCAGCCGGTAAATAATATAGTTAAAAATAAAGCTAAATAAACAATTGATTTTCTCATTAATTATTGCTCTCTTCCTTGCCTTTTCTTTGCAAAATATCATATTTTTCTACTGGGTAAGGCATTTTCATTTTTACAATCTGCTTTGCGTGTGGGGCATCTGTTATGGAGTTGTTTACTTCATCTGTCATTTCTTCAAGGGTAAATTTAAAAGTCTCACCTTTTGCCCGAAGCATTTCAACGCTTTCTCCAACAGAAAATTTATTTCTTTGCTCCATTGTGGCTATACATGTATTTTGGTCATATTCAAGTACAATTCCAATAAAGTCATACAACCTAACATAAGCGCTTGATTCATAATTCTGCTCGTTTTGAGATGGTTTATTGAAATAAAACCCTGTTGTGTAATGTCTGTTACTGCATTTTTCAAGCTGTTCAACATAATTGTGCTTATTTTTTTCATATTTTTCAGGGTCATCAAAATAGTCGTCTATTGCTTGTCTATAGGCTTTAATAGTTGTTGCAACATAAAACGGTGTTTTCATGCGCCCCTCAATTTTGAAACTACCTATTCCTGCTTTAACCATTTCGGGAACAAACTTAATCATACATAAGTCTTTGGAATTAAAAATATATGTCCCTCTCTCGTCCTCGTAAACAGGCATATATTTTCCCGGGCGTTGTTCTTCCATTAAATAAAACTGCCAGCGGCACGGGTGGGCGCATTCCCCTTTATTGCCGTCTCTCTCCGCCATATAATTGCTTAAAAGGCATCTTCCCGAATATGAAATACACATTGCGCCGTGCACAAAGGCTTCCAGTTCAAAATCTTCCGGAAGCGATTCCCTCATAACCTCAATATCGTTTAAGGAAAGTTCTCTAGCAAGGACAATTCTGGTTGCCCCAAGCTCATGCCAAAATTTCGCCGTATACATATTTGTGTTGTTTGCCTGTGTGCTTATATGAATATCCATTTGAGGAACGGTTTTTCTTGCAGTCATAAAAACACCGGGGTCAGATATAATTAGCGCATCCGCCCCGATTTTATATACATTCTTAAAATATTCTTCCATGCCTTCAAAATCGCTGTTATGGGCGAAAATGTTAGCGGTAACATATGCCTTACAATTATGTTTATGGGCGTAACTTACCGCCTTTTCCATTTCCTCTAGCCCAAAATTTCTGCTTTTCGCCCTTAAACCATAATTTTGCCCGCCGAAATAAACAGCATCAGCACCATAGTTTATTGCGATTATTAACTTTTCCATATCGCCTGCCGGGGCTAAAAGCTCCGGCTTTTTGTTTGTATTCAATTTATTCATACTCCTTAATTTTTGTTGCAAACAGCAAGCCATCCCCTATTGGCAAAACGCTGGATTCAAGAGATTTTTCATTTAACGCCGTCTGTAAAAACGCATCCATTCTAGAATGGATAGTGCGCTGTCTTTTTGGGACCTCTATCCGTTCCATTGTTACCCTGCCTTTTTGTAAAATGTTGTCTACAAGCAAAATGCCCCCTACTTCAAGAAGCCTGAGGCAGTCCGGCATAAATTGTATATATTGTCCTTTTGCGCAGTCCATAAAAATAAAGTCATATTTGCCAGAAAGCATGGGCAAAACTTCACTGGCATCGCCTTCAATAAGCATTACTTTATCTGTTATGCCCATCCTTCTAAAGTTTTCCCTAGCTTTTTGCGCCATAACATAATAACGCTCAATTGTTGTAAGCTTACCATTTTCCGCCATATGCGCACAAATAAGCCCAGCAGAAAAACCAACGGCCGCTCCAATTTCCAGGGAATTAACAGGTTTTTTAATGGTTAATAAAACAGCTAAAAACCTTGCCGTTTCCCTGGGAATTATGGGAACTTTATCCTCTAAGGCCTTTTTTTGTATTTCTCCTAAAACTCCGCCGAACATGGGCTGTAGTTCATTTAAATATTCAATGATTTCGCTGCTTGTAATATTCATTTATTCCTCTGCTTCTTGCTGTTTTTTAATACTTAAATATTCTTCTTCGCTTGCTGTAAATAAATGCTCGTTTGTTTCCTTATTTGTTAAAACAAAGTATAAAACGTTAGAATCCTCCGGGTTAAGCACTGCCTCAATGCTTGCTTTCCCAGGGTTGCATATAGGTCCATGGGGAAGCCCCTGTATAACAAAAGTATTGTAAGGGGATTGGGTATTTAAATCCTCTTCTGTAAGCCTGTCGGCTTTTTTGTCAAGTGCATAAACAACGGTGGAAAGCATTTGCAAATTCATGTTTGAAGCAAGCCTGTTTTTTATAAGCGCTGAAAGAGCGCTGCGTTCTTCATTTATTTTTATTTCCTTTTCTATAATTGATGCAATTGTAATAACCTGATCCATAGAAAGCCCTATGGCTTCCCCTTGCTCCACATAGGAATAATTATAAATTTCATCAAATCTTTTAAGCATTTTATTTATTATTTCTTCAGGAGTGGCTTTTTCAGAGATAAAATAGGTGTCCGGAAAGAGATAACCTTCTAGCCTATTTTCCCTTTTTGGTACATCTTCCAAAAAGCCGTAATCAAATTCCCCTGTGTTGCAAGCTTCTATAAAATCTTTTGCTTTTAAAATCTCTTTGTTTTCAAGATACCTTGCAATATCTTCAATTCTGTAACCTTCTAAAACAGTAATTTTCTGGTCGTTTGAAGCCAACTCCACAAACCTTAAAGCAGTATCAAGTTGGTTGTTATCCATATTAGTGTTTACAATGTAAGTTCCGGCTTGGAAATTTCTGTCTGTTCCTTTTAATTTGCTTTCCAGTTTAAATAATAATGCGTTTTCAATTACTTCGTTGTCCTGTAATATTTTAGCAACCTCGTCAATAGTAGATTCATTTTCAAGGGTTATTTCAACCTCTTTTGACGGTTTTTCGGAAGACATTTTGTTCCCCAAATTTTTACCATAATCAAAAGATGTAAACGTAAAATTATAGACAAAATAAATCATAACCGCCGTAATACCTATACTGAATGCTCCGCCTAAACAAAAAGACATTATTTTAAAGAAAAGCTTCATAAAAGAACTACATCCTTTCGGGTGCTTCAATGCCTAAAAGTGATAATCCGGTTTTCAACACGTTTTTAACCGCATATACCAGAGATAAACGTGCTTTTTTAGTATTGTCATCACTGCCTAAAACGTTGTTATCGTGATAAAACTTATTAAAAGCACCTGCAAGCGCAACAAGATACCTTGTAACAACAAAAGGCTCAAATTTGTTTGCAGCTTCAATTACTTTATCAGTAAAGCTATAAAGAAGCCTTATACATTCAAAAGATGCCTCATCTGTAATAAGACTTAAGTCCGCATCAGAAAAATCTGTAATACCGCCTTTTGATAAAACGCTGGAAGCTCTTGCATGGGTGTATTGAACATAAGGCCCTGTTTCACCCTCAAAACTTAAAACCCTGTCAAAAGAGAATGTAACGTCTTTTATACGGCTGTTATATAAATCATTAAAAATTACTGCGCCTATACCAACTTGCTTTGCTACCTCTTCTTTGTTTTCAAGGTTTGGGTTTTTCTCTTCAATAATTGTTTGTGTGCGTTTAACAGATTCGTTAAGCAAATCTTCAAGAAGTATTACATTGCCTTTTCTTGAAGAAAGTTTGCCGCTTTCAAGGTTTACAAGCCCAAAAGGTATATGAACCATATCTTTTGCCCATTCAAAGCCCATTAAATCAACAACTTTAAACCACTGAGCAAAATGCAGGCTTTGCTCTCCGCCAACAACGTAAATAGATTTTACAAAGTTATAAGTTTTTTTACGGTAAATTGCTGCCGCAATGTCTCTTGTTGGATACAATGTTCCGCCGTCTGTTCTTAAAATAAGGCATGGCGGCATTCCGTAAGGCTCTAAATCTATAACCATTGCCCCATTAGATTCCACCAATAAATCTTTTTCTCTAAGCTCGTCCACAACGGCGTCCATTTTATCGTTATAAAAGCTTTCGCCTGTAAAATAATCAAAGTCTATTTTAAGCATTTTATAAACTCTGTTAAATTCATTTAAACTTATATCAACAAACCATTTCCATATTTTAAGGACTTCTTCGTCCCCGTTTTGCATTTTTACTAAAACTGCCCTCGCCTGTTCATTTAAATCCGGGTTTTTCTCAGCTTCGTCATGGAAAAGAACATAAAGACGGTTAAGTTCGGGAATGCCTTTTGTTTCAACGTCTTCTTTTTTGCCCCAATAATTGTAAGCAACAATCATTTTGCCAAACTGGGTGCCCCAGTCCCCCAAATGGTTAATACCGATTGATTTATAGCCCAAAAAGTTATACATGTTATAAAGAGCCTGTCCAATAACTGTTGTGCGCAAATGCCCAATGTGAAAAGGTTTTGCAATGTTTGGAGAGGAATAATCAATTGTAATGTTTCCGCCGTTTCCAATGTTAACTTTGCCGTATTCCTCTTTTTTGTCTAAAACTTCTTTCATAACTTCTTTAACAAATAAATCTTTATTTAAATAGAAATTAATATAAGCAGAAACAACTTTCATTTCCTGAATAAATTCCGGCTTTTCTATTTTAGATAAAATTTCCCCTGCAATAATTTGCGGAGATTTTTTTAATTCCTTTGAATGCCTGAAACATGGGTAAGCAAAATCCCCCATTTCGGCGTTTGGGGGCGTTTCAATAGTATAAATTATTTCGCTGTAGTCGTCCGTTCCCAAAGCTTTTGCGATAATAACCGCAATTTCTTTCTTAAAATCCATTAAACTTCCTCCGTTTTATCTATGGTATAAATATTTTAAACGCCTTATGCAAATTTTCGATTACAACCGGCATATGAGGCCCTGCCTCGCCGTCTAAATCAGTTTCCAAAAGGGATAGTGCATTTTTATCTTTTGAAGCGTTAATTTCTAAAGGCTCTATAGTAATTTTTGAATCTCTGAAAAAAAGAATATTTGTGTCGTCCAAATAATCCCCTGTTAAAGCTTTAAGCATTAAAATTGCAAGCTCATGTATAGGAGATGCCTTAAAAGCTATAAAATCGAAAAGCCCGTCGGCAATTGAAGCCCCGGGAGACATTTTTTCAAACCCACCAGTTCCTGAGGAATTAAGCACACAGAAAAAGTGCACGTCTTCTATATACGTCTTTTTAGTAGAGGTTATTTTAAGCTTCATAGGCACAAAATTTGGAAGCTGCTCAATGCCTTTTATATAATAAGCAAGCTTTCCGAAATAGTTTTTAAAGTTTAAATCAATGTTTTGAGATATATTTGTAAGAGTGCCTGCGGCGCAAACGTTTATGAAATATCTATCGTTTGCTCGCCCTATATCTATTAGTTCCGTTTTGCCTTTTGCAATGTACTTTGCGGCTTCTGTAAACTCCATAGGAATTCTTAAATGTCTAGCAAAATCGTTAGCCGTGCCGCTTGGTATAATACCTAAAGGAATATTTATTTTGTTTTCAATCATTGCGTTAAGAGTTATATTAACGCTGCCGTCTCCTCCGCAAATAACAAGGGCATCATAAGACGAATTCTTCATCTTTTTAATATGTTCAACTATATCCCCTTGCTTCATACTTCTAAAAACTGAAATTTCATAACCGCCCTGCTGCAGCTCGTGAATACATGGGTCTAAATCATATCGAAAGCTTTTGTCTCCGGAAAACGGATTGTAAATTAACTTGAGTTTCTTCATTAAATCACCTAATAATACAATAGCACAAAATAAAGCCGTTTTCAAGGGTTAAAATGGAAACCTAACGAAGCTTGCAATCTGTGCAAACAAGTGAGTTGTTGCGTATTGTAAAACAAGATATAACCCACCTAAAAAGCAAGCAATGTTTAAAAGGCTGGATTGAAACGGCTTATCCCCGGTATTTATAAAAATCTCCGTAACAGTTTGCAAGCATGTAATTAAAAACAGTTGTCCTATTAAAATTAAAAAATCTCTCATAAAAAACTCCTTAAAATGTTTACTTGTTTTATATATATGATATAATAAGCGTAATTATTTTAAATTTAAGGAGCCTGCCATGAAGAAATTTTTAAAAGCTGCTATTTTGCTGTCTATACCGGCGGCAATAAATTATATTATAGCTAAAACAGCGAATAAACGTATTAACGATGGTTTTAAAGAGCAAACTCTTAAATGGAAACATGGTAACGTTAATTATATAGTAGAGGGCGAAGGCGAACCAATTTTATTAATTCACGACATTAAAAACGGGTTTTCCCTTAAAGAATGGAAATGTCATATTAGCGAGCTTTCTAAAAATTATAAGGTTTATGCTTTTGACTTTATAGGTTTTGGGCATTCGGAAAAGCCTAATATAAATTATATTGCCTACTTATATGTTTTGTTAATAAACCACTTTATAAAACATGTGATAAAGCAAAAGGCAAATGTTATAGCTTCGGGCAAATCCTGCGCATATGCTATTTTGGCATATCAATTTGAGCCAGAGCAGTTTAATAAAATTATGCTTATTTCCCCAGAAGGTATTGAAAGCGACCTTTCTTTCCCGGAAAACAAGCATGTATTTTTGCGTTGGCTTTTTGAGTCCCCTTTAATTGGCACTACCTTATATAATATTGTTTCTTCTAAACTATATTTTAAGCTTTGTTACAACAACTTGCCTTTAAACCCAAAAAGCCTTTGTCATTCGGCTCATTACGGCGGCATTTATGGTAAAATGCCTTTTGCAGCAAACAAAAGCTACTTTTTAAATGCATCTATAACTCATGTACTTCCTAACGTAAAAGTTCCTTTAAAAATAATATTTGGGGCAGAAAACTTAAATAAAACCAAGAAATCTCTTAAAAAAATAAAAAAACTTAACAAAATCGCTCAGTTTGTTGTTTTTAAAAATACAAAGCAATATCCACATTTAGAACGCCCTGTTAGGTTTTTGGAAATTTGTAATATGTTTTTTAATGTACATCTATAATTTATAAAAGCAAAAAGTGAGTTCGACTGTTTTCATCTCATCGAACCCACTTTATTTTTGTTTTTTATTTTTCATTTTCTTCAAAATATGCAATTATTCCTTTATAAATGCCCCACGCCATTTTTTCTTGATACTCGTCTTGTGTTAGCTTCTTTTTATCTCCATAGTTTGTTAAAAATCCACATTCAACTATAACAGCCGGAACCGTTGTTTTTCTTAATATAAAATAATTATGATTTGATTTCGCCTCCATTTTGTTTTTTTGGCTTAAAAACATTTTTACCTCTGCTTGGATTTTTTCCGCAAGCATTTTGCTTTTTTCGGAATTATCAAAATAGAAAACTTGTGTTCCCGAAACGTTTGGAGATTGATACGCATTTTGGTGAACGCTTATTAACAAATCTGCTTTACTTGTGTTTGCGATTAACTTCCTGTCCGCCATATCTTGAGATTTTTTATTGCCAAGAGCCTCATCTTCAATTCTTGTCATAATAACATATGAGCCTCCTTGTTCTAAGTATCCCTGTAATTTTTTTGCAATTTGTAAATTTATGTCTTTTTCTAAAATTTCTCCAGCAACTTTCCCAGGATCCCATCCACCGTGGCCTGCATCTATTATTATAATTTTTTTTGAAACAGGCATTGCAAACGTTGCAACGGCTTCGTTTCTTATTGAGCTGAAAAAGCTGATGGAAATTACGACTATGTAAAACACGATTAGGATTTGTTCTTTCCTTATACTTATTATTCTCATAAAGCCTCCAAAATTACTTTATTAGTATATTTGCGTAGTTACATTTACATTTATTAATTTTATTCGGCTTATTTTAGCTTTATACATGCATTTTGTTTTTTTTACACAATTTACATTATATAAATTTTCCGCATTTGCAAATAATAATTTCAACGTCAAAATTTGTTTGTCGTTATTTAATACTAATTTCAAATAAATTCATTGATTGGAAATAGTATAAATTGTTTTTTACGAGCGGTGTCTTAGCCGCCGCTGACTAAAGGCATGGATGTCTATAGCTATTTGCAAAAACATAAACAGCTATGTTCGCAGGAACAGCGGTGAAACGTTTGCCGTTCCTGTTCCACACCTGTTAATGTTTTGTCAAATTGCTCTATATGAACCAGTATTCAATGCACGTTCGTATAAAAAAATATTATATATCATGGAGGAAAATATTATGAGTAATATGGTTATTAATACAAATGTTTTAGCACTTTATTCACATAGAGCGATGAAAACTGTTGGTGAACAGCAGGCGAAGGCTTCTAAAAGGCTTTCAACAGGATTAAGAATAAATTCCGCAGCAGATGATGCAGCAGGTCTTGCGATTTCCGAAAAAATGCGTTCACAAATAAGAGGTCTTAATCAGGCTTCAAAAAATGCACAAGATGCTGTTTCTCTTATTCAAACAGCCGAAGGTGGTATGCAGGAAATTGACAACATGCTTCAAAGAATCAGAGAGCTTGTTGTTCAAGCTTCTAACGATACAAACGAGCATAATCAGCTTGGAACAGGCGACCGTCAAAAAATGCAGGACGAGGTTAATCAGCTTGTTGCCGAAATCGACTCCATGTCTGAAAGAGTTGAGTTTAACAAAAAGAAAGTAATTAACGGCGAATATGCCAACCCTCAAGAAATACTTGACCAACGCAATAAACAGTTAGACGCTGCAACAACGGAGCAAGCGTCAGCGGCTGTTGTTTCTGCGGCTGCTAACACTGATTTAATTGCTGCGCAAGCGGCTATTACGACTTTTGCAAACGCTAATTATACTGCTTATACCACTGAACTTGGAAATTTCCAAACAAGCGAAAAAGCTTTTGAAAAAGGCTTTGCCGATATAACAAGTGATGCGAATTATACTTTAATGCTTGCAGAAGCTGTTGGTGCTGGTGCTCCTGCATATGGCGGAACAACAGCAAATGAGCTTTACGATTATTTAAAAGCTAATGCCGGTACAATAACTACTCCGGCTTATGCAACCCTCGCTACAACTTTTACGGGCTTAGGTGATACTAACGTTACAAATGCAAATAATTTGAAAACCGCTACAGAAAACTGGAACGCCGACGTCACAGGTCAAAAAGATTTAAGAAACTTAAAACTTATTGAATCAACAGCTATTAAAACAAAAAAAGCGGCGGATAAAAAGCTAGCCTTGACTACAAAAAAACTCAATACGGCAACGGCATTACAAATTGCAGCAACAAATGCTGTCATCGCCTCAGCCGGCAATACTAAAGAGCTTTATTTCCAAGTTGGTGCAAACTCTAACCAAGGGCTTGAACTAAACATTGGTACAATTAAATCAAGTACTCTTGGTATCGGTGACGGTTTAGGAAATACTACAATAGACTTGTTAAAAGACACAGGTGCTGAAATCACCGGCGTTTTAGATACAATTGACACAGCAATATCTTACGTGACAACTGAACGTTCCAAACTCGGTGCGGCACAGAACAGGCTTGAATACACTATGAAGAGCCTTGACATTTCTTCCGAAAACTTATCTGCTTCCGAATCTCGTATCCGTGACGCTGATATGGCTAAAGAAATGATGGATTTGACAAAAGCAAACGTTTTACAACAGGCTGCTATGTCTATGCTTGCTCAGTCAAACCAAGCACCACAAAACATTTTACAATTACTTCGATAATCATTAAAAAGCAGAGATCCCCTGAATTGGAATCTCTGCTTTTTTTACTTTTGCTAACCAGATTTTTAGATTCACATTAAGAAAAAGAGATTGCATAACTATACAGAACTTTGTACAATGTAGGATGAGGTGTTCATAATGAAAATAAGCCAAATCCTATTAATAACTATTGCAACTTTTTTGAGCCTGATATTCAATAGCTGTACAAAAATTTCTGAAAACAAAGTACACCAAGAATTATCTCCGGAAGAAACTGTTCAGTACTATTTTGAGGCATTCAATAATAAAGACCAAGATAAAATGGAATCGGTCGTTCACGAAGATAAAAAAAGTTTAGTATATGCATTGGAAAATTCAATTCAAGTCAAGCTAATAGAATGTAAAGAAGAAACTGATAATAATAAGATTTTAAATGATGTCATAAACTCATCTTTCTACAGCGATGCATATGAAAAAAAATCATTAATACAGTTTTTAATATTGAATATAAGCCAGGTTTACCAAGTGGAGGTTTTTCAAATGGAAATTATAATTATAAATATTACTTAGTAAATGAAAACGAAAACTCAAAATGGTTCATTTATATGTGGGGGAACTAAAGAATGTCTATAAACTGATTCACTTACTGATTGATTCATGAGCATTACCCAGCATAAAATTTGCTGTGATTTTTGCACAAATAATCCGCCGTTTA
>CAZJGG010000023.1:13339-42714 GCA_964545475.1 uncultured Eubacteriales bacterium
AGCATTACCCAGCATAAAATTTGCTGTGATTTTTGCACAAATAATCCGCCGTTTACTAGCGGTAGACAATGGATTATTTGTGCAAAGATGACAGTGAATTTTGTCGTTGGAAATTTATGCAGGAATTAATTAGTTCTTACTCAACATTTAATTGGAGGCGGATAAAGGGAGTCTAACGCATACCAGGTAAACCTCCCGATAACTCCATCTGGGGTTAATCTATTTGCATCCTGAAACATTTTTACAGATGTTTGAGTTGCAGCATCGAAATAACCCGAAATTGGCCCTGTATAATAAAGCAAAGTTGTTAATTCGTTTTGAACCCTTGTAACATATGGGCCGCTATCACCAAGTCTTAAAGTGGGGCGTGGTCCTTCCGGAGGTTCTTCCGGCGGCTGGGGTTCTGTAAGCTCATAAAGCTTAACCCATGTTGCTTTTCCAACAATTCCGTCCGATAATAGATTATTATCCCGTTGGAATGCTTTAACCGCATTTTCCGTTTCTGTTCCAAAGCTTCCGGTTATGGATGGATAAAAATATCCTAAAATTTTTAATTTTGATTGTAAAATAACAACATAATCTCCTGTAGAACCAAATTTAATAACAGGGTTTTCAGAGGGAGGCCTTTCGGAAAATTGATCAAGCTTAGCCCATGTTGCCGGACCAACAATACCGTCGGCTGGAAGCCCTATTGCATTTTGATAACGTTTAACGGCAGCAGTTGTACCAGCCCCGAAGAATCCGTCAACACTTGCTGAATAAAATCCAAGAGCCTTAAGCTTAGTCTGCAGTTCAACTACATATTCACCTTTAGAGCCTTCTTTAAGTGTTGGCTTGTTTGTTACAGGCGGCTGTTCCGGCGGTGTAGGTACGTTTGCTTTATCTAAAGCATCCCAGGTTATGCTGTCCACAATGCCGTTTGCTACAAGTCCTTTTGACGCCTGAAAACTACGTACGGCACTTTCAGTTAAAGGGCCGAATACCCCGTCTACTGTTCCGTTAAAAAAACCTAATTGTTTAAGTCTTTCCTGTAATTGTACTACATATTCTCCCTTTGAACCAACGCTTAAGGTTGGTCTGGACGGTGGTTTTGGTGTTGCCGTCGCCGCATCCAAAGCCCTCCATGTAGATATACCCACTATGCCGTCCACTGTAAGCCTGTTATCTCTTTGAAATGCCCTAACGGCCGCCGCCGTTTTCGGTCCGAATTTACCGTCGGCAGCATCCACCAAATAACCTATACTAATAAGCATTTGTTGAAGAGCATAAACATAGTCTCCGCTGTCACCCTCTCTTAAAACAGGGCGTTTTTCCGGCGGCGGCAATTCGTTAGACGGAGGTTTTTGTGCGCTAACCTCCTCAAGCTTATTCCATGTTAAACGCCCAACGATACCGTCATTTGTAAGCCCATATGCCTTTTGGAATGCCTTTACAGCATCTTTAGTTCTAGGCCCGAAAACCCCGTCTGCTACTCCCGTTAAATACCCTAAATCAATTAATATCCTTTGCAAATATACAACATCATCGCCTCTTGAACCTTCCTTTAAAACAGGGCGGCCTTCTGCTGTTGCACTTACTTTAGGGCCTGCGACCGCATCAAGGTAATTCCATGTATCCTCCCCGATAACACCGTCGGGGAAAACGCCGTGGTCTCGCTGAAAAGAGCGAACAGCCGCCGCTGTTTTCTGTTCAAATTTTCCATCACCTTCACCAATTAAATAATCAAGCTCATACAAAATCTGCTGCAAGTAATAAACGTACTCTCCTGACATACCTTCACGCAAGACAGGTTTTTCCCCGTTTTCATATAAAAAGCCGTGGGGTTTTGAATTTTGATAATTATCTTCATATGGCATGTTATTCATTAGAGGGTTATCCAGTATAACGGGCTTATCTTCTTTATGTATAATTTCGCCTTCCATGTAAAAAGACATACCTTTGTTTTGATTTTCATTATTTAATTTGTTATCTTGTTGTACTCCTTCACCACAACCGCAACCTTTATTATAATCTCCTTCCTCTTCATTTTCTTCAACACTTTCATTTTCTGAATTTTTTTGATGGTCTTTAGGATTATATATTTTTTCATCATCAATGTTTTTAGTTTTAATATCCTTTGCATTGATTTTAATAGGTGTCAAAGCGGAAAACATTTGGTCAAGCACATGCCATGTATCCTCACCCACAACGCCGTCTACATATAATCCTGTCATTTCCTGAAATTCTCTAACGCCGCGTTCAGTTTTCTCGCCAAAAATGCCGTCAATATTGCCGTCATACAGCTTTAATATTGCCAGCTTAGTTTGAAGTTCAAACACATAATCTCCTCTTGAGCCATACTTTAATATTGGCTTTAGATGTTGACCTGTTCTTTTATGTAAAGATTGGTACATTTGCCCCCAAGTGTTTGCCCCTGCGACACCGTTATCTTTTATGCTATGCTCCCGCTGAAAAGCCCGGAGCGCAGAATCAGTTTTTTTACAAAACGTTCCATCTGTAAAATCACCATGTATGTATCCTAATACTTTTAAACCTTTTTGCAATTCTATAACAAATTCTCCATCGGAACCTCTTTTAACAAACGGTTGACAGCTTTTTTTATGATGAGCCTTAACATCATTTTCTTCATTACAGGTTTTTATTTCTTCCCATTTTTCCGAAGTATTTTCAGTTTTATGAGTTTTTTGCGTTTTAATATTCTCTTTTTCAATTAATCCTTCCTCACTTTTATTAATTATTCTTATATCGTTATTTTTTTTTGCTTTAAAAGAAGCCCTAACCTCCCCTATTTTTTCAACTTCAACATTTGAAACTAATTCAATTGCTTTTTCCTTTATTTCTTCCTTAGTTATTTCATTTGCTTCTTCTTGAACATCTTCTTCATCATTAGTACTTGAAGATTCAAACGCCGCCTGAATATGCATACCTGTTTTTCCTGCAAATGCTTTTTCAAGTGCTAACCATGTTTTTTCGTTTACAATTCCGTCTATGCTAAGCCCATAATCGTTTTGAAAGGCCTCTACCGCATTTCTTGTTTTCATGTCGAATGTTGAATGGTCGTCGGATACGCTATATTCAAGTGTTTTAAGTACTTTTTTCAAGCGCTCCACCTTTTCGCCTTGCGCGCCCATATGCAAAAAAGGATTGTTCATATATTACCTCCTGTATTAACGAATTAAACGCTCTTAACAGTATATTAAGGTAAATAAAAAAATGTTCCACTTTTTTAGTATTATGAATAATATAAATATAGGAAACGCTTAATATGCCATGTATCAACATATTAAGCGTTTGCAAAACGGTAAAAGAGGTGAATATATGGCTACTGGTTTTTTATACGTTCAAGTATTTGCCGATAACAGAGGTCAGCCTATACCCGGGGCTATTGTAACTGTTAGCGGTGAGAAATACAAGAAATCGTTCAGCACGGATATTTCCGGAGAAACAGAGGTTATAAGCCTTGAAAGCCCTCCAAAGGATTATTCGTTGCGCCCTCAGGACGAGGTAAGACCTTATTCAGTTTACGATATTTCTGTTGAAAAGCCGGGTTTAGAATCCCAAACCATTAAAGCAGTCGAGATTTTTGAAGGAATTACATCATTTCAGGAGGTGTTTTTACGTAGCGCTTCTTCCGGTAAGGAGCATAGTGATGTTTTACAGATTGATGAAAATGCATTATGGGAAAATTACCCGCCAAAAATAGAAGTTCTTCCGGCAGATTTACTTCACGACGAAGTACCCCAGACACGTGTATTAACATATCCTATAATACCTGAATTTGTTATTGTGCATGATGGCTTGCCTACAAACACTTCAGCACCTAATTACTACGTAAGTTATACAGATTACATAAAAAACGTTGCTTGCAGCGAAATATACCCGACATGGCCATTAGAAACTTTAAGAGCAAACATTTATGCAATTCAGTCGTTAACAATATCAAGGATTTATTCGGAATGGTATTTGTCACAAGGATATAATTTTACGATTACCTCTTCAACACAATTCGACCAAAAGTTTATTTATGGCCGTAACATATTTGTACAAATATCCAACGTTGTTGATGAGATTTTTAATAAGTACATTAAGAGAGTAGGAGAAAACTATCCGTTTTTCTCTCAATATAACGATGGAATAAAAGTTAACAATATAGGATGGTTGAGCCAATGGGGCTCTAAGGACTTAGGGGATAAAGGTTTTTCTGCACTTAATATTTTAAAATATTATTATGGATATGATGTCTTTCTTGATTCGGCGGAAATTTATGCAGGCATACCTACATCTTTTCCAGGGTATAACTTAACAGTAGGTATTTGTGGTCAGCCTGTTCAAAAAGTTCAGGCAGAGCTAAACTTTATAAGAAACAGCTATCCCTATATACCAAAAATTTTGTCTGTAGACGGCAATTACGGACCAAATACAAAACTTAGTGTTCAAGCATTTCAGGAAGTTTTCAAAATACCTGTAACAGGCGTAGTAGATTTTGCCACATGGTATAGAATATCTTATATTTTTGTTGCAGTGTCGAAAATGCTTGCCGGAAGATATAAACAGCTTGCTTAGAAACTGTTTAGAATCTCCATTTTAGTGTCTTTTCGGCAAATTTACGAATCGCTGCGACATAGTGTTCTCAATTGAGAACAGTATCAGTGGCAAGCGCCCATACTTCTTCTAAAAGAGCAATTTGCAGAACATAGCTGTTTATGTTCTGCAAATTGCTATATGAGGTCGTGTTGAATAATCCTTTTCAATTAAAATTTGCTCGTAAATCCACTAAAAGCGAAATTCTAAACAGACTCTTAAAATCAATCCATTTAGATTTATCTCTATAGTGAAGCGTTAAGACTTTTACTTCTTTTCTTCTTTTATAAGTTTTTCTGTTAACTCAGCTATAAATCCCACAACTGTTTCGCATTTCTCGCCAGAACGGCGTTCTTTTAATAGTTCTGAACAGTTCATATTGGGGTATGTTTCTTTAAACTCATTAAAAAGCTTTATTCTAAGCCGCTTTACGGTCTCATTATCAAAAAGAAAACCAAAAACCATAATTGCGGCGATTAATACGCTGCACATTCCTCCGATGCCAAAGCCCGTATTTATTCCCTGGCACATCCAATAAGATTGCTTTGGTATAGTTTTGTCAAAATGCTTTTCGGCAGCCTTTAAAATACAAGCTGAGCAATTATAGCCTTGCCTATAAAAATAAATAGCGCTTTCTTTCACAAAAACACCTCCTTTTTATAGTATAAGCTATAGTGAGACGAGTTGTTACAACATTTTTATTTTAAAATAGTTTTAAGTAAGCACTGATTAATTCAGGTACAATTTCCAGCGCACAAAATTTGCTGTGCTTTTTTCACAAATAATCCGTCGTTTACTAGCGGTAAACAAGGATTCTTTGTGAAAAAATGACAGTGAATTTTGTCGCTGGAAATCGTGCTGGAATTATTCAGTGATTACTAACTGCACTGTTTCATAACCAATCCTGTAGCTTCTTATTATATCTTTCATGTTATATAAAATTCCATATTCATCGCATTTTTCACTAAATGCTTTATATGTTTTTTCAGAATTCTTAATTGAACAACTGTATCTATTGCGGAACGTTTTTATATACTTTTCTTTAATCCCGGGGAAGTTCTCGTCCAATTTGTTATAAAAATATTCTCTTTGTCTATCTCTAAGAGTAACTCCAAAAGCAGGATAAATAAATTTCGCATTATTTCGTTTAGCCATTTCAACAATACTCAAAACGTTTTCTAATCCGTCATTAATAAAAGGCAAAAGGGGCATCAACAAAACGCCGCAGTAAATCCCTTCATCCGAAAGGGTTTTTATTGCGTTAAACCGCTGGCTAGATGTTTCTGTATTTGGCTCAATTATACGGCAAAGCTCGTCATCAGCCGTAGTTATTGTTATCTGCACTATTACAGGATTGTTCTGTTTTATATCAGACAAAATATCAATGTCTCTTGTTACTAAAGTGCTTTTAGTTGCAATTGAAATGCCGAATCCATAAGCATTTACAAGCTCCAAGGCATTTCTTGTAAGCTTTTCTTCTTTTTCAAAAGGGTTATACGGGTCACTCATAGACCCTGTCGCAATAACTCCGTATTTAACTTTTCTGCGCAAATCGTCTCTAATAATTTGCAAAGCGTTTTCTTTTGCTAAGACAGTATCAAAATCATTAATTCTGTAGCATTCACTTCTGCTGTCGCAGTATATGCAGCCGTGAGAGCAACCACGATAGATGTTCATGTTATATTCACAGCCAAACCATGACGTAGATTTATTTCTGGTTACGATTGTTTTTGCCGGAACTGTTTTAATCATTTCGTCACCACTTTGCTTTATTTAATCTTTGAGCAAAACCGCACCTTTTACATATTTCCTCAACAACTTTTCCTTGTATAAAACCAGTTTTTATACCGACTGCCCGTTTACAGCATAATATTTCGTCAAGTTCTTGGGTAAAAATATTGCCAAGAGGCATCTTGCCATTAGCATCTATACAGCAAGGCACTACTGTACCGTCAACTAAAATGGCAATATGATCTTTCATCCCATAACATCTGCCATTAGTAAAAATCACTTCTCCATCTGGCTTCGGCCATGTAAACGGAACATCATAAGAAACAAATATATTCTTTTTAATAGTTTTATTTTTAATCTCAGGTGCCTCATATTCATTCCAGTAACGCAAGTTTATATAAACATTTTCACTTGCTCTTTCGGAGAAATCTAAAATATCCTTTACATATTCATCAGAAACTCCATGCATAGAAAAATTAACCTGCCGCAAAGCAGGTTTTAAAATTTCATCTTGCATTTTGTTTATTAAAGTACCGTTTGTTGTGATATTTGCCTTAATGCCGTTTTCGTGGCAAATATTAAGGATTTCGCCTATATCTTCATGTAAAAGAGGTTCTCCTAAAACATGTAAATACACATATTTTGTGTGTGTCTTAATTTTACTGATTATTATTTTAAAATTATTAATACTCATTTTTTCTGGTTTTCGTTTTGTTCCGATACAGAAATCGCATTTTAAATTGCAAATATTTGTAATTTCAATATAAATTTTTTTATACATTTTTTATAGCAGCTATGGGAAGTGTAAATACAAATTCCGAGCCTTTGCCTTCCTCCGTTTTTACAGTAATATTTTCTCCATGGGCTTTCACAAACGCCCAAACGATTGAAAGACCCAGCCCGCTTCCGCTTTTGTCCTGCCCTCTTGAAACATCTGCCTTGTAAAACCTATCGAAAATATATTTTTCTTCCTCTGGTTTAATTCCAATGCCATTGTCTTTAACCGAAATTAAAACCTTTTTCTGGTTTTCTGTTGTTTCTATAACTATAACGCCGCTTTCGTGAGAAAACTTAATAGCGTTATCAATTAAATTATAAATTACTCTCTGTACTTTTTCACTATCAGCTAAAACAAATGTATGTTCTGAAGCAAGGTTTATGCTAACTGCTAACTTTTTGCTTAATGCAACGTTTTCAAAAAGCATAACCGTTTTGCGTATAAGTTCATTAATATCAAAAACTGTTTTATCAAGTTCAACATCTGCTGTTTGTATATTGTTAAGGTCAATAATATCATGAGTTAATTTTGACAAGCGTTCCGTCTCGTCCATTACAATTTTTAAATAATGCTCTTGTTTTTCAGCGGAAATCGTTCCGTCGAGAATAGCTTGCAAAAAACCTCTAATAGAAGTTAGTGGTGAACGAAGGTCATGAGAAATGTTTCCTATAAAAATACGCCTAAGCTTATCCTGTTCGCTTAAAGAATCTGCCATAAAATTAAAACTTTCCGCCAACTGCCCAACTTCATCAACGGAACTGATTTCGATTCTCTTCTCAAAATCCCCGGAAGCTATAATTTTTGCCGCTTCATTCATTTGTCTTAACGGTTTTGATATTGAGCGAGAAAAAACAAAAATTAAAACAAATGCAAATGCGCTGGATATAAGCAGGCAAACGAGAGAAATTCTGAACATTTCCTGAGCGCTTTTTTGAAGCTCCGGCATAGAAGAACTTAAAAGCACTGCTCCAATAATTGTTCCGTTTACATAAACCGGCTGAGCTACGGTTAAAACCTTTTCTTTAAAAATGCCGCCTACATTACCTTGAGAAGTAGTAGTTTCTCCCTCAAAAACTTTGTCAAATTCCTTCGTGTTCAGTTTTGAACCTCTTGCTACGCTAATATCAGAAGTTGCAAGGTAAATCTTACTTTCAATATCTACAAAAATAAAGCTTGAATCTAAATAGTCATGCAGAACTAATATTTCATAGTTTATTTTTTGGCTGTCATAATATAATTCTCCAAAAATATCTGTTTTAAATGCATCCGAAACACGTCTGGACTGCTCTGTTAAAATTTTAGTTTTTTGAGCCACAAAATAGTTACCCACCGCCGCCCACAATGAAGCCGCTAATATTGCAAAGCTAATTATTAATGCTCCTATATAAAGAATAAATTGTTTAGCAAAGATCGTTTTTATTTTAAACATATTTTCTCCTCTATTTTGTATCAAATTTATAGCCTACTCCCCAAACCGTTTTTATGCCCCAATTATCGTCGTAAGTCATTTTTTCTCTAAGCCTTTTTATGTGTACGTCTACAGTTCTCGTATCCCCTATAAAGTCATATCCCCATATTTTGTCTAAAAGCTGGTCTCTTGTAAAAACCTGATTTTTATGCTTGGCGAGGAAATAAAGAAGCTCAAATTCTTTCGGAGGTAAATCAAGACTACTTTCATGATAAATAACGCTGTAAGTAGTAGGGTTAATTTTTAGGTTTAAAAATTCAACCTGCCCATCGCTGTTTGCATCATTCGACTGGGAATCCATTGTGCGGCGCAAAACAGCTTTTACTCTTGCAACAAGCTCCTTTGCATCAAAAGGTTTTACAATATAATCATCTGCACCAATTGAAAGCCCTAAAACCTTATCAAAAGTTTCTCCTTTTGCAGTTAACATTATTATGGGAGCTTTGCTTGTTTTGCGGATTTCCTGGCAAAGCTCAAGCCCGTCTTTTTCCGGCAGCATAATATCTAATAGCACTAAGTCAGGGTTAAATTTATTAAATTCCGTTATTGCAGAATTACCGCTGTGAGCCTTTATTGTTTCATATCCCTCTTTATCAAGATATAAAGAAATAAGTTCACAAATGTTTAAATCGTCATCAACTATTAAAATCTTTGTTTTCACCTGTATTACCCCTTTTCAGGTATATTTATCAATAATGCTTTAAATAATGGGCGTTTTTACATCGTTTTGAAATTTTTTAATCAATATTCAACACGCCCATAATAATTCATCATCTCCATGACAACATGGGCAACTCTTACATTTTATTATATATTTTAACACTTAAATCTTATTTTGCAAGGAATTTTTTTGACGGAGAGCCCGATATTTTCATTAAAAACGGTAAAATATTAGAAAAAAAATAGAAAAGCTCATTTAAATATTGACGACGTTACAATGCTTTTAAGAGAAAAAAGTGTTTTTAATGTGTCTGACGTTGAGTATGCCATTTTAGAACCCCACGGCAAATTAAGTGTTTTAAAAAAGCCTGAAAAATCCGAAGTTATGAAACAGGATGAGATATGGCTTAATGAAAAACTAAAAAATCACGGAATGAATTTGACAAATTGCTCTATAAACCGAATCTTTTTTACGGCTGTTGAGGAAAACGGGCAAATTTTTATAAGCATGAAAAAAACCGCTGATTGATAAAAAAGCGGTTTTTTTTAGAATTTCCTACTACTTATAAAAATCTTTTGCTTCTTGCCACGCATTATCAAGATTCGCTTCAATTTCAACATCTAGCTTAGCAGCTGGCTTATTGTCCAAAATATCCTTAACAACTTCTTGGGCAAGCTGAAATGTGGATTTCTGGCCGTTTTCATTCCATGTGTCTATCATTGTTCTGTCTATTATTTTTGATGGCATAAATGGTTCTTTCCTAAACCAGTTAAGTGTATGCTCTGTGGAAATATAATCCCCTGTATGACCAATTTCCTTTATTAAATCCACTGCCAAAGTTTCTTCGGTAAAATCTATACCTTTTGCGTATCTTTTAGCGATTCCGCAAATTTCGTTATCAATAACAAGCTTTTCTAAACTGAACAAATTGCAAAATTCCATTACTCCGGGACCGGAAACAATGTTTATGCCGGAAAGCTGTGCGATTGTGCCGGAAATTCCTGTTTCAAGCCCTGCCTGGGCATCAATCCTTTTTGCATCACTTAACCCAGCGTATGTATGAGTTGGTATGCCGTAATATTTGCCCATTTGGGCATAAGCAGTAGAAATAAGGTTAGATTCTATAGAATTAAGGCTTGTTGTTGAATACCTCATATCAAAATTCATTGGTGCTCCGCCGTAAACCATTCGGTTGCCCGGATTAATTGCTTGCGCTAAAACATGACCGCTTAATGATTCAACCGTATGCAGCAAAACACAACCAGCAAGGGTTGCAGGTGCATTTGCCCCAATCATCGGCACGGATATTGTTTCAATAGGCATATCCATCCTTGCAGCATCTAACATGTTGTCGCAGGCAATGTCCGACCATCTTAACGGCGCAGTTGGGCAAACGTCTAAAAGCATTCTTGGGTGAGTGCGAAGTGCTTCGTCTCCCCCTGCTTGAATTGACAGGAATTTATGTATATACTTAACTCCCTCAATAGAGAAAGCTCCGCCTATAAAAGGTTTAGTTGAATTTTTAAGTATTAGGTAAACACGGTAGCTGTCTCCAAGCATTTCGGTTATGTCAGACGGGGTTAAGGCAGTAGACATTAAATTAATATTATCACAATATTCCGTAACTTTTGCTATATTAATTAAATCAGAGCCTTTTGTGGGGCGGACTGTTTGTCCGTCGGATTCCAAAAACCTTATTGTTGCAGAACCTGGGTCAAAATTAACGTTGTTACCCCCAACTGTTGCATGAGGTTTTAAATCTCTGTTAAAAAGCTCAAAGCTTTCCGGCGTTGATTCAATTGCCTTTAAAACAAGCTCGGGCTTAAAGCGCACAGTCTTTGCGGCAAAATCCACCATAGCCCCGGCATCTTTAAGTATTTTAAGAACTTCTTCCGAAAAGAAATAAACCCCTGTCTGCTCTAAAATTTCTAATGCCTTTTCATGGATTGTCAATATGTTTTCATTGCTTAAAACCTTTAGCTTTGCCTCGTTTTCAAACTTGAATTTAGCCATGTCAACCCCCATCTTAATTATTGCTTTTATTTAAGAAGATCATTCCCAATCTCTTGGGTCTTCAATAAATAAACTGTCTATGCGCTCTGCCTCTGAGGCAAGATATACTTTGTTTTTGGCTGTTCTAAGAAACACCTCATATTCACCGGGTTTTAGCTTTGGTAGAATAAAGCTTTCTTTAGCAATATTTTTCCAGCTTGCTTTTGAAATAATGCGATAAATTTCTCTCTCATCTTCTACATCCAATTTCTCACTACTAATTATTGCATATTGATATTTAAAGTTTAAAAACTCATCTTCGTCATAATCCATAAATGCCATATACTGATTTAGTTTTTCGGTTTCTTCTATGTACATACCTGACATCGGAGTTCTATAAGATGTTTTTATATTCACTATAAGGGGTAATGAGCACGGTTGATTTTCTGTTTCTTTTTTTCTGATATATAATTTATCTAATACCTCTGCATCTCTATAAATAGTTAAACTATTAGATTCTGAATTGATATTAGGGCATTCTTCCCATTCCATTTCTCTCCAGCCTTCCCAGTCATAAAACTCCCCCATACCATTATATTCTAAATTATAGCTCTCAAATGTAAACTCATAATCTTCATAGTACTTGCCAAACACTATTTTAATTTCATTACTTCTACCCGTTTCATATGTTTTTACACTAATTTTAGGTTTTGCAAGGTATTGAATATCTTCTCTGTTTATATGAGTTGACTCAAAAATCAATGCAGGTTTTGTTTTACTACCAGCCCTTCTAAAAATTATGCTGTTCCCTGTTAACGCATTTATGTTATCTAAAACATTATACTTATTCTTTTTAAATTTTTTCCACTTTGCGCCGACTGGATTATTATCATAAACTACTGCATATTCTAATAAATTTGCAGTGTAAACTGTGCTGTCAGGGTTGATAACTTCTAATTTAATTGTTCCTGCTTTTTTGCCCCGGCTTGTTTCAAATTCAGGAAATTCATCCTCGTAATCAATTGTCTCGTTTTTTTCAATTTCTTGTAAAAGCTCTGCATCGGGTTCTGTTTCTGTTCCAATTGCGTTTTCATCTTCCTGCTCTTCGTTTTCAATCAGTTCAGTCTGTTGCTCTTCAGCGGCAGATAATTCAAAACCTCCATTATCGTCGGTAAAATCACTGGCATAAATATTTGATGTGCTTAGTAAAAGTACCGTTGTTAATATAACAGCTAATAATTTTTTCATATTTTGCCTCCATATAGTATAATAATGATAGTTACTGTTATAATGTAACACTATATACATTTTATGTCAATTTAATTTAACGTGAGTTCGACGAAGTTGAAAAGCCGCTTTTGCGGCTTAATTGCGGAGCAATTCTCATGTTATGAGCGACAATTTACGGCGGTTTTTGCCGCAAATTGTGGGAATATAATCAAAATTCGATGAAAATTATGTTTTTTATAATTTTCGTCGAACTCACATTAATTTATATTTTTCATTCTATTTAACTAATTTTATAAAAACTATTGAAACAATTTAAAATATATGTTAAAATATTTTAAATAAAAATTATATACCTTGGTTGAGTTTATGAGATGCCGAAATAAGCCTTAGGTTTTCACCTATAGGGCCTATGTTGGTGTCTTTTTTGTTTTTTAACAATAAGAGCCTGTCTAAAATCTCCATTCCGGCATCTTTTCGGCAAATTTTCCGTTTGGACTGCGTCAGCCACAAGCGCCCATACGGCTTTGCGTGTATGAACGTTTGCGGCTTCCTTGCCAAACGAAAAATTGTTCTCGAAAATCTACCGAAAGCGAGATCTTAGACTGGCTCTAAGGGGCGTTTTTACATCGTTTTGAATTTTTTTAATCAATATTCAACACGCCCCTAAGAGGCTGTTTAGAATCTCCATTCAGCCGCATTTTTGGTTATTTTTCGTTATTCTACGTCAGCGTGAAACGCCCATACATTGTTCAGTATGAACGTTCCACGCTTCCTTGCCTAACAAAAAAATCACTCAAAAATACGCCTAAAGCGAGATTCTAAACAGCCTCTAAGAAAATTATAGGAGATGATGTAATGGTAGACGTTGTTATCATCGGAGGCGGCATAATAGGTTGTTGCGTTGCCAGAGAGCTTAGCAAGTATAAACTTGATATTTTACTTTTAGATAAACAAACGGAGTTAACAGAGGGAACTACAAAAGCAAACAGCGGAATTGTCCATGCAGGTTACGACTGCACCCCCGGCTCATTAAAAGCAAAACTTAACGTTTTAGGTAATGAAATGTTCACAAAGCTTGTTGAAGAATTGGAAATTCCATATAAGAAAAACGGTTCTATGCTTCTTGCTTTTTCGGAAGAAGAAAAGCAAGGGCTTAACAAAGTTATGGACAAAGCCGTTAAAAACAAAGTGCCGGATGTTACACTATTAACAAAAGAGCAGATAAAAAACATGGAGCCTAACATTAACGATAGTGTTGTTGCAGCCTTTTTTGCGCCAACAGGTGGTATAATTTCGTCATATGAAGCGGCTATTGCTTTTGCGGAAAGTGCATATATTAACGGCGTTAAGTTTATGCTGGAAACTAAAGTTGAGACAATTAAAAAAATTGACGGCGGATATAACATTACCACAAATAAAGGCGAAATTGCTGCAAAAACTGTAGTTAACGCCGCCGGGCTTTTCAGCGACGAAATAAACAATATGGTTTCAGAAAAAAAATATAAAATTGTGCCGAGAAAAGGCGAATATTTACTTTATGATAAAGCGCTTAAAGGCTTTGTTAACAGCACATTGTTTCAAATGCCCACCAAGTTTGGCAAAGGCATTTTAGTTACCCCCACCGCTCACAGCAACCTTATAATAGGTCCAAGCGCAGAGGATATAGAAGATAAATACGACAAATCTACAAACGCCGATATTATGAGCACTGTATTAAAAATTGGTTCAAACAGCATAAATGCTTTACCCCAAGGGATTATTACATCATTTTCCGGCTTAAGGGCAAACCTGCCGGATTATTATGACTTTGTTGTTGAGGAAGCGCCGGATGCTAAAGGCTTTATTAACACAATCGGAATTAATTCTCCCGGGTTAAGCGCCGCCCCTGCTATTGGTAAAATGGTATGCGATATGATAACGGATATACTTTCACCTCAAGAGAATAGCGGCTTTATTAGCCAAAGAAAAGCCATTACAATATTTAAAGAACTTTCATTTGAAGAGCAAAACAGGCTTATTAAAGAAAACAATGATTACGGTAAAATCGTTTGCAGATGTGAATCTGTTACCGAGGGAGAAATTGTCGAAGCTATAAAACGCCCTTTAGGAGCAACCACTGTAGACGGTGTTAAAAGAAGAACAAGAGCCGGAAGCGGACGTTGCCAAGGTGGCTTTTGCGGTCTTAAGGTTATGGAGATTTTATCAAGAGAGCTGGGTATTCCTCCTTATGAAGTTACAAAATTCGGAGGGAATTCTAAAATTATTATAAAGGATTGATAGTACAATGAAAACTATTGATATTTTAATTATCGGCGGAGGCCCGGCAGGTCTTTCGGCGGCCATAAAGGCTTATGAAGAGGGAATTAAAAACATACTTATTATAGAGAGAAATTTAGAGCTTGGAGGCATTTTAAACCAGTGTATACATAACGGCTTTGGTCTTCATTTCTTTAAAGAAGAGCTTACCGGTCCTGAATACGCCTACAGACTTATTGAAAAAGTTAAAGAATATAACATACCTTTTAAGCTTAAAGCAATGGTTTTAGACGTTACATCCGAAAAGGAAGTAACTATATTAACAACTGACGGCGTAGAAAAAATAAAAGCAAATGCTGTAATTCTTGCAATGGGCTGCCGGGAAAGACCAAGAGGAGCAATAAATATTCCCGGGGAACGGTGCGCAGGCATTTTCTCCGCAGGCACTGCCCAGGAGCTTGTTAACATGAAAGGCTTTGCAGTTGGAAAAGAAGCTGTCATTTTAGGTTCAGGTGATATTGGGCTTATAATGGCAAGGCGATTAACCTTTGAGGGAGCAAAAGTTAAGTGTGTTGTTGAACTAATGCCCTACTCTAGCGGACTTAAAAGAAATATTGTACAATGTTTAGACGACTACGGAATTCCCCTTAAATACAGCAGTACAATAACTAATATTCACGGCAAGGATAGAGTCGAGGGCGTTACCATAGCACAGGTTGACGAAAATAGAAATCCTATAAAAGAAACTGAGGAATATATTTCTTGTGATACCATATTATTATCTGTAGGGCTTATTCCTGAAAACGAGCTTTCTAAAAGTGCCGGGGTTGAGCTTTCCCCTATTACTGGCGGCGCAATAGTAGATAACCATATGCAAACTAATATTCCGGGGATTTTTTCCTGCGGCAACGTTTTACACGTACATGACCTTGTAGACAACGTTTCTATGGAAGCTTTTGAAGCGGCAAAAAGCGCAGCAGATTACGTTAAAGGAATAAATAAAGAAAAAACATTAGTAAATGTTGTTGCTAAAGACGGCGTAAGGTATACTGTTCCTCAATTTATTGATAAAAACAGCTTAGATTCAATTGAAGACAGTCAACCTTTAGAAATTAAATTCCGTTCTGGCGACGTTTTTAAAAACAGTTATGCACAAGTTTATTTTGACAACGAGAAAGTATTAAGCCATAAAAGCAGAATAATAACTCCGGGCGAAATGGAAAAAATAAAAATAAATAAAAAGCTGTTGGAACAGCTTAAAAATGCAACTACTGTCACTGTGAAAATCAGTAAGGAGGCTTAATATAAATGGAAAAAAGAGAACTCATTTGTATAGGCTGCCCTGTAGGCTGCCAGCTTACAGCAGAGGGCGAAGGCGAAAATATAAAGATTTCTGGTAATATTTGCAAAATAGGTAATGATTATGGTATAAAAGAATGTACAGACCCTAGAAGAATCATTACAACCTCTTTAAGAATTAAAAACGAAGACGGAAGTTTTACTATGATTTCTGTTAAAACCAATAAAGACGTTCCTAAAAACAGAATTTTTGAATGCCTTGAGGAAATAAAGAAAATTGAGCCAAGTAAAGAAATTAAAATTGGTGATGTTGTAATTGAGAACATACTTGGGCTAGGTTCTGATATTATTGCAACCAGAGGATGAGTGTTTTGAACGAAAACTTAAGCAAAAACCATTTCTTTAATGATTTGTTAGTTGAAAATCCCATTATTGCCGCAATACGTAATGAAGAACAGCTTGAAAAAGTGCTTCAAACTGATATAAAAATTGTTTTTGTGCTTTATGGGACAATTCTATCTATTAAGTCCCTGTGCCAGCGGCTTCATGAGAATGATAAAACCGTTTTTGTTCATTTAGACATGATTGATGGGCTAAAAAATGATGAAGCCGGTATACAATACATAAAAGAAATGGCTAATCCGTTGGGTGTGCTTACTACAAAACAAACCAGCATAAAACACGCAAAACATCTTTCATTACACGCTATTTTACGGCTTTTTATAATTGATTCTAAATCTTTAACTACCGGCATAAAGAATATAGAAGAATTTAAACCCCACGCTGTGGAAGTTATGCCCGGAGCTTCCAGCAAAATAATTAAAACAGTTCAAAAAAGCATAAAAGCGCCGATTATTGCCGGCGGGCTTATTGAAACTAAGGCAGAAGTAGTAAAAATTCTAAAGTCGGGGGCTATAGCAATTTCTACTTCTTATGAAGATATTTGGGACATATAATGACTTAACATTATACTAACTGCACTAAAATTTACCTTTATTTTTATGGTTATGCAAATTAAAATTGTATTTATTAGTCGAATAAAATTTATATTCGGCAATTTAAATAAGAGGAGGATATTTAATGTCTAAATATTTATTAGCTTTTGATCAAGGTACTACAAGCTCCAGAAGTATTTTGTTTAACGAGGGGGGAGAAATAGTAGACGTAGCCCAAAAAGAGTTTACTCAAATATATCCAAAAGCAGGATGGGTTGAACATAATCCTATGGAAATTTGGGCTAGCCAGCTTTCCGTTGCAACAGAGGTTATTGCTAAAGTCGGCATTCAACCTGGTGATATTGCCGCTATCGGCATTACAAACCAAAGGGAAACAACTGTAGTTTGGGATAAAAACTCAGGAAAGCCTGTTTACAACGCTATTGTTTGGCAGTGCAGAAGAACTTCCGAATATTGCGACACTCTTAAAGCTAAAGGGTTTGACACAGCAATTAAAGCTAAAACAGGGCTTGTTGTAGATGCTTATTTTTCCGGCACAAAAGTTAAATGGATTCTTGATAACGTTGAAGGCGCAAGAGCAGAAGCGGAAAAAGGCAATCTCCTTTTCGGTACAATTGATTCATGGCTTATTTGGAACTTAACAAAAGGTAAAGTACATGTAACAGACTATACAAATGCTTCAAGGACTATGCTCTTTAATATTCATGAACTAAAATGGGATAAAGAAATTCTTGCAGAACTTGATATTCCGGAATCTATGCTTCCAGAAGTTAAACCGTCAAGCTATTTATACGGACATACCTCTTCCGATGTTTTAGGCGGAGAAATCCCAATTGCAGGCGTTGCAGGGGATCAGCAGGCTGCTTTATTCGGTCAATGCTGCTTTGATCCGGGCATGGTTAAAAATACATATGGCACAGGCTGCTTTATTCTTATGAACACAGGTGAAAAAGCTGTAGAATCTAAAAACGGCTTACTTACAACTATTGCTTGGGGAGTAGACGGCAAAGTTGAATATGCCCTTGAAGGCAGCGTTTTCGTTGCAGGCGCTGCAATACAGTGGCTTCGTGACGGTCTTAGAATGATTGACAACGCTTCTTTCTCAGAAGCTTATGCTAATAAAGTTGCAGATTCTAACGGGGTTTACGTTGTTCCGGCGTTTGTTGGTCTTGGTGCTCCTTATTGGGATCAGTATGCAAGAGGCATAATTGTTGGTTTAACCCGTGGCGTTGAAAAAGAACACTTTATCCGTGCAACTTTGGAATCCCTTGCATATCAAAGCAACGACGTTATTAACGCAATGGTTGCAGACAGCGGCGAAGCTTTAAAACAAATCAGAGTTGACGGCGGCGCATGTGCTAACAACTTCTTAATGCAGTTCCAAGCTGATATTCTTAATGCCGAAGTTTGCCGCCCACAAGTTATTGAAAGCACAGCTCTTGGCGCAGTTTATTTGGCAGGGCTTCAAGTTGGCTATTATAAGAGCAAAGAAGATATTTTGAAGAAAGTTAATATTTCTAAAGTATTTAAACCTTGTATGGCTGATGATACGAGAAAAGCTTTAGTCGAAGGCTGGAGCGAAGCTGTTAAACGTTCCCTTGGCTGGGCTAAATAGTTTGAACTCAATAAGCATATAACAATTTAGTTTAATGTTGTCCAATGAATTAATATAAAAAGGCGCTGAATTTTTTCGGCGCTTTTTGCTTTACGTCCGTTATATTAAAGTTCATACAAAATAATACACAAATTGCCAATGTCGTCAACATCGACCGATAATCTTGAAGTGGCTGGCTTCCTCGACAGCCCGAGACCTCTGGATGCAAGGGATATCGGGACGTCAAGGACGCCGTCCCCTACAGACAGGCACAGTGATTCTTTCTGTAAATTCATGACATTAAGGTTGTTTTTTAAGCTCTAATTTAGTATTATTATGTAATCATGAAGTTTTTAAGGATGACTAATATGAACTTACAGCACCTAAAATACGTAGTTGAAATTGAGAAAACAGGCTCAATAACAAAGGCGGCGGAAAATCTATTTATGGGGCAGCCGAATTTAAGCCGGGCTGTTAAAGAGCTTGAAAAATCTCTGGGTATTAATATATTTAAGCGTACTTCAAAAGGAATTGCTCCAACAACCCAAGGAAAAGAATTTATTGGCTTTGCCAAAGGCATAATTGAACAAGTTGACGAAGTTGAAAACTTATATATAAAAGGTAAAAAAAATAATCAAAGTTTAAGCATTTCCGTTCCACGGGCAAGCTATATTTCCCATGCTTTTACTAACTTTATAAGAAAGCTTAGTTTACATGATTGTATTGATATTAATTATAAAGAAACAAATAATATGCGTGCAATGAAAAATGTTGTTGAAGAAGGATACAGCTTAGGAATAATAAGATATGTTAACTGCCATAAAAAATATTTTGACTTGTTTCTTGAAGAAAAGGATTTAAAAGGCAAGCTTGTTTCTAGTTTTAAGTATCAGGTTATAATGTCTGAAAAGCATCCTCTTGCAAACGAAGAGCTTGAGCTAAATGAAAATGACTTGTCCCGGTATATAGAAATATCTTTCGGAGACCCCTTCATTCCATCTTTGTCAACCGCCGATGCTAAAAAAATTGATTTAAACCAAGTAAATGACAGGCATGTTTATGTTTATGAGCGCGGCAGTGCTTATGAATTGTTAAGTGAAGTGCATGACACTTTTATGCGCTCCTCCCCTATTCCTCAAAAAATGCTTGAGAAATACTCACTTGTTTCTAAAGTTTGCGAAAGCTTTAACAATGAATACGAAGATGTGATGATATATAGAACAAATCATACTTTTACCGAAATAGAAAAAAGCTTTATAAATGAATTATATAAGTCAGTAAATGAAATTTTAAAATGACATAGAGCTTATTCTTAAATATAGATAAAAGCATATCGATAAAAACATATCGATATGCTTTTTTTATATTACTCAAATGAGCTTTATAATGATAAAATATTATTATACTATTTCCAATTAAAAGGAGAAAAAAGTGAATTTTAAACCTATTTCTCAGGCAACAATTAAACGGCTTCCATTGTACCTTGGTTATCTAAAGCAGCTTGGAGAAAATGCCCCGATTAATATTTCTTCCGGTGCAATATCCCAGGCAATGAAGCTTAACGAAATACAGGTACGAAAAGACCTTGCGGCGGTTTCTATCGGCAAACCCAAAATAGGATATGTATTGCAGGACTTAATAGCGGATATTGAAGCTTATTTAGGATATAACAGCGTTTGCGATGCAGTTATTGTGGGAGCAGGTAAACTTGGAAAGGCTTTAATGGATTATAAAGGGTTTTCTGAATACGGTTTGAAAATCCTTGCCGCCTTTGACAGCAATGTTGATGTTATTAATGAAGATAGTAACATTTATCACGTTGATAAGCTTTGGGATTTATGCCAAAGACTAGGAATTAAAATGGGAATTATAACAGTTCCAGCCCATTTCGCCCAGGGCGTATGCAATGAAATGGTTAATGCAGGCATAAAAGCGATTTGGAACTTTGCGCCCGTACATCTAAATGTTCCGGATGATGTTATTGTTCAAAACGAAAACCTAGCTGTATCTCTTGCTGTTTTATCAAAGCACTTAAACAGTTGTGCTTTCCAATAAATTATAAGATTAAATTTTAATAGGCGGGTTTAAAATGAATGAGTATTTAGAGCTTAAAAAAGCTAACTGCAAAAATTGCTATAAATGTATACGCTATTGCCCTATTAAGTCAATACGCTTTTCTAACGACCAAGCAAGTATTATTCAGGAGGAATGCGTGCTTTGCGGTCAATGCTTTGTTGTTTGCCCACAAGGAGCAAAGGAAATTTCTTCGGAAATAAATAATGTAAAAGCTATGATTTATTCAAACCATAAAGTTATTGCAAGCATTGCCCCCTCGTTTATTGCAAATTACCCCTATAGCGGAATAAAATCAATCAAAAATGCCCTTAAAAGCATTGGTTTTTATTCGGCAGAGGAAACGGCAATGGGCGCAACAATGGTTAAACAAACTTATGAAAAAATGATGGACGAAAAGAAAAGAGATGTTATTATTTCTTCCTGCTGTCAATCCGTTAATTTGTTAATACAAAAATATTTTCCGTCTTGCCTTAAATATTTAGCAGATGTAAAGTCTCCAATGCTTGCTCATTGCACTGATATTAAAAAAAGGTATCCATCTGCTAAAACGGTATTTATCGGGCCTTGTGTTTCCAAAAAAGACGAAGCAAGAAGATACCCCGGAATCGTTGACAACGTTCTTACTTTTGAAGAACTTTCCAACTGGCTTGATAGCGAGGGTATTGTTATTGATAATTCAGAACCTCCTCAAAAAACAGGAAAAGCCGGTTTGTTTCCAACTCCCGGGGGAATAATAAAAACTTTTGCAGACGAACACGAAAATTACGACTACATAGTTATTGATGGGATAGACAGATGCATTGAAGCTTTAAAAGAAGTTGAAAACGGAAACTTAAAAAATTGTTTTATAGAAATGTCCTCTTGCGCCGGAAGCTGTTCCAGTGGACCTGTTATGGAAAGACTTAAAAATAGCATCGTTGCCAATTGTCAGCATATTGTAAAGTATGCCGGAAAAGACGATTTTACCGTGAATACTCCCGAAGCAAATGAAATTTCTCAACAGTACGACCATATAAGCATTATAAGAAATCTTCCGGACGAACTGGAAATATTAAGGATTTTAAGCCAAATGGGCAAAACCAAGCCGGAAGACGAATTAAACTGCGGAACATGCGGATATGCCACATGCCGGGATAAAGCAGCGGCGGTTCATCAAAAAAAGGCAAACATTACAATGTGCCTGCCCTATTTGAAGGAAAAAGCAGAAAGCTTTTCTGATATTATTATTAAAAATACCCCAAACGGCATTATCGTTCTTGACGAGGGATTGAAAGTACAGCAAATTAACAAAGCCGCACTTTCAATATTAAATATTTACAGGCAATCCGATGTTATAGGCGAACCCGTTGTACGTATTTTGGACACTAAAGACTTTACAGAAGCTCTTAATACAGGAGTAAACATCTATAATAAGCGTACATACCTTGCAGATTATAAAAAATATGTTGACGCTTCCATAATTTACGATAAAAACTACAAAATTATTATATACATTATAAAAGATGTAACAGATATTGAGTCTCAAAAAACACAAAAAGAGTCAATTAAAAATCAGACAATAGAAATTGCTGATAAGGTTATAGACAACCAAATGAAAATTGTTCAGGAAATTGCATTTTTGCTTGGGGAAACAGCGGCGGAAACTAAAATCGCCCTTACAAAGCTTAAGGATTGGTTGAAAGATGATTGATTTATGCCTTGATATAGGATATGGTAGCCTTAATAAGCACGGAGAGCAGCTTTGCGGCGATAGAGTTAATGTTTTATCCCAAGACGAGTCAAACACCGTTGCGGTTTTGGCAGACGGTCTTGGAAGCGGCGTAAAAGCATGTATATTATCCACCTTAACGTCAAAAATTATAGCTACAATGGTTTCTGCCGGAATGAATCTATCCGACTGCATTGAAACGGTTATACAAACACTGCCAGTATGCTCCGTTCGTGAAATTGCTTATTCCACTTTTACGGTAATTAAAATTTACAGAAACAAAGAAGCGGAAATAATTGAATACGATAACCCCAAAGTGATTTTGTTCCGAGACGGAGCAAATTACGAATTTCCTTATGAGGAAAAAATAATTTCCGGCAAGAAAATTTATACTTCTAAAATTAAGCTAAAAGAAAACGATTTGTTTTTCCTTTTAAGCGACGGTGTGCCTTATGCCGGTGTTGGGTCTGAACTAAACATGGGCTGGCAAAGAGAAGATATTATTAAGTTTATGGAACCTTTATGTTCCACCGGGCTTACAGCAAAAACTTTAACAACTATTTTACTTGACGAATGTAATAAGCTTTACGGCTATGAACCGGGTGACGATACAACTGTCTGTACAATAAGAATCCGAAAAAGAGAGCCTATGAACATTGCATTTGGGCCGTCGGCTAATTTTGATGACGGCGACAAAATGATGTCTCTCTTTTTTGCAAAAGAGGGTAAACACATTGTTTGCGGAGGAACAACCTCTGCTATTGCAGCTGAATTTTTAAACAAAAAGCTAGTTTTAACCACTCATTCAGACGACCCGGAAATTCCACCAATAAGCTACATTGACGGAGTAGACCTAGTTACCGAAGGCGTTGTAACAATGAACAGGGTTGTAGAATATGCCAAAGACTATCTTAAACAAAATGAAACGTATAAGCAATGGAGCAGCAAAAAAGATGGTGCTTCACAAATTGCCCGGCTTCTGTTCGAGGAAGCAACCGATATTAATTTTTATGTCGGCAAGGCTGTTAACCCGGCACATCAAATTGATGATTTGCCGATAAATTTTAATATTAAAATGGATTTGGTTGAACAGCTTTCCGTGTGCTTGGAGAAAATGGGCAAAAAAATTAAAGTTAGTTATTTTTAGGAGGAAAAACAATGAAAAGATTTACATTACCACGTGATATTTATTACGGAAAAGGTTCTTTAGAATATTTAAAGCAACTTGAGGGCAAAAAGGCAATTATCGTTTTAGGCGGAGGCTCTATGAAAAAATTCGGCTTCGTTGATAAAGCGGTAAACTACTTAAAAGAAGCCGGCATTGAAACCACTTTGTTTGAAAACGTTGAACCAGACCCATCTGTTGAAACGGTTATGGCAGGCGCAAAGGCTATGAGAGAATTTCAGCCGGATTGGATTATTTCCATGGGCGGCGGCTCTCCTATTGATGCCGCAAAAGCAATGTGGGCGTTTTATGAATACCCGGAAACAGATTTTGCAACTCTTACTGTACCGTTTTCTTTTCCTAAACTTAGAACAAAAGCAAGATTTTTAGCAATTCCTTCAACATCTGGTACAGCAACAGAAGTTACAGCCTTTTCTGTTATTACAGACTACAGCACAGGAGTTAAATACCCTCTTGCGGATTATAACATAACTCCAGACGTTGCTATTGTTGACCCTGAACTTGCAGAAACAATGCCTCCAACACTTGTTGCGCATACAGGCATGGACGCTCTTACACATGCAATTGAAGCATATGTTTCTACTTTAAATTCCCCTTTTACAGACCCACTTGCGCTTAAAGCAATAAGCATGGTTTTTGAATATTTACCAAGTTCTTTTAAAGGCGACAAAGCCGCATATGAGCAAATGCACTACGCTCAATGTATGGCTGGTATGGCGTTTACTAACGCTCTTCTTGGCATTGTTCACTCAATGGCTCATAAAACAGGGGCTGCGTTTTCTACAGGACACATTCCTCACGGCTGCGCAAACGCAATTTATTTGCCTTATGTAATTAAATTCAACGCTAAAACGGCTGAGAAACGCTATGCAGAAATCGCCAGAAGCGTTGGAATTACAGGTTCAGACAGCGACTGCGTAAACAAGCTTTGCGAACAAATAGATTCTTATAATAAAATGCTTTCAATTCCTAAAACAATAAAAGAATTCGGTGTTAAAGAAGAAGAATTCCTTGAAAAAGTTGGTAAAATTGCAGAGCTTGCAGTTTCAGACGCTTGCACTGGCTCTAACCCAAGAAGCATTTCCGCTTCTGAAATGGAACAATTGTTTAGATGTGCTTATTATGGTGCAGAAGTGAATTTCTAATAAATAGTAGTTCTTAATAATATCTATAATAAAAAATAACAAGTGTGGAGCAAGAACAGCGGTGAATCGTTTGCTGTTCCTGCTCCACATTGTTGTTTATGTTTTGTAAATAGTGTTTTAAACTTTTTCAAAATATGTGTCAGGATTTTTTTCATCAAAATATTCATTGCACCAAATTAATGTAATTACATCCTCTGCTCCAATATTTTCAATTGTATGGCTGTATCCAGGTGGAACGTCTAAAATTTCAGCTTTTTCCCCAGAAACTTTATATTCAATAATTTCGTCATCACCGATTTTACGGAGTTTAATTGCTGCCTCCCCTTGAATTACAAAAAACTTCTCACTTTTTGTGTTGTGCCAATGATTTCCCCTTACAATATTTGGCTTAGTAATAGAAACAGATACTTGACCAAAATATTGATTTCTTAAACATTCACAAAAATAACCTCTTTCATCAAATTTTGCATTAAGCTCTTTAGAAAAGCTGTATTGCGGCAAATATGACAAGTATGTTGCATAAAGCTTTCTGTCAAAATCCGTTTTAAAAACCGGTGTTTCTAATAACCAACGGCTATTATGAATGTAGTAAATTTTATCAACGAGTTTATCAAGCTTTATTGTATGAGTAACAGGTATTTTGCAAAACCCATCATTGTCTGTTTTAGGGTTTATTTTTAAAAGACCAATAAATTCTTTTACAACATCATCTATATAAACAAGGCTTAAAATCGCTTCCGGGTTATTTATATTAACGTCTAAGTCCCGGGTTATGTTATAGCAAAAAGTCGCAACAGCCGAATTATAATTAGGTCTACACCACTTTCCAAAGACATTTGGCAAGCGATAAACAAAAATTTTTGCGCCTGTTGTCTTCCCGTATTCAAAAATTATATTTTCCATTTCTTTTTTACTTATTCCGTAAGGTGTTTCATTTTCAGCCTGAATTGAGGAGCAAGCGGCTATAGGACATATTTTTCCATATTTCTTAAGTATATTAATTATTTTTAAAGTGAGTTCTTTGTTTCCCTGTTTAAATTCTACATCCTTTTCAGGACGGTTTACTCCGGCTAAATGATAAATAAAATTGCATTCTTTTAAGTGTTTAACTAAATCTTCCTCATTATCTTCTCTATTAAAAAAAAGCAGATCGTTATATCCGGAATTTTTAAGCTGTTCTGTAAGGTTTTTACCTATGAAACCGTTGGAGCCGGTAATTAATATTTTCATTTCATCTCCTCCAGTTTTCAAGTTCTTCCTTAATATAATCTAACTTAAGAAGAAGCTCTTTAATTTCTTCTACACCGTATCTAATAGTATTGTCGGAGGTATAGTCGTCTGTCATATGCCCTTTCTCATCTCCAGAAACGAAATATTTGTCATAATTTAAGTCTCTGTTGTCCGGCATAACTTTGTAAAATTCTCCCATGTCAATAGCTTTTGCCATTTCTTCTTTAGTTAATAATGTTTCATATATTTTTTCCCCATGCCTTATCCCAATTTCTTTTATTTCGTTATTTACATTAAATAATTGCTTTAATGCTTCGGCAAGTGTCCTAATTGTACAAGCCGGTGCTTTTTGAACAAACAATTCTCCTGAACTTCCGTTTTCAAAAGCAAATAAAACAAGATTAACGCTATCGCTAAGGCTCATCATAAAACGGGTCATTTCACCGTAAGTAACAGTTAAGGGTTCTCCTTTTTTAATTTGTTCAACAAACATAGGAATAACGCTCCCTCTTGATGCCATAACATTTCCGTAACGAGTTCCACAAATAACTGTATTTTCAACTGTCCTGGATTTTGCAACAAAAACCCTTTCCATCATTGCCTTGGATATACCCATTGCGTTTATGGGATAAGCAGCCTTATCTGTAGACAGACAAATGACTTTTTTTACACCTGCGTCTATAGCCGCAGATAAAAGGTTTTCTGTTCCTAATACATTTGTTTTTACGGCTTCTAATGGAAAAAATTCGCACGATGGCACTTGTTTGAGGGCAGCAGCATGAAAAATATAATCTACTCCGATTACCGCCTTTTTTACGCTTTCATAATCTCTTGTATCTCCTATATAAAACTTAATTTTATCATTTTTATATAATTTTCTCATGTCGTCCTGCTTTTTTTCATCTCTCGAAAACACTCTTATTTCTTTAATATCAGAATTTATAAACCTTTTTAAAACTGCGTTGCCAAACGAGCCCGTTCCTCCAGTAATCAGCAAAGTTTTCCCCAAAAACATAGCTCATTCATTCCTTTCTTTTAAATTCCGCAATTAAGCGGCATAGTTTGTACTTTTTCATTATATGTACAAGAAAATTATTTGGAACTATAGCTACAGCTATTTAATTTTTAAGTATGTACAAGTACTCACCGTTTTTGGGGCTTGTTCATATAATGTATTGGGATGTTACATATGTGACATTTCAAATATAAATGAAAGGAATGATTGTTGTATAATGTATGAACCTTGGGAATCACAGAAACGAAGGAGATATCCGGCTTATGATTTATATTATGGCAGAAGCCGCGATGAAGACGACGAAGAGTGCTATTATGAAAAAAATAGAGTAAGCGGGCGAAGAAAGAATTATACACAGTCTACTAATCCCGAAAGAGGAAGGCGTTACAGACAAATTGATAATGGCTTTTATCGTGATGCGCCTCATTACGACGATATTCGAGAAGATTACTACAACGAATATCGTGGTGGATATGATGATGAGTACGAAACCGAATTTTACGATGAATATGATGTTGAACTAGATTCTGACTTCAGAGATTCCCGGTTAAGTCCTGGAAGAAGACATTGTCCACCGTGGCATTGCTGCCACAGAAGAAGAAGAGGTCCTACTGGCCCAACTGGTCCTACTGGCCCAACTGGTCCTACCGGTCCTACTGGACCTACCGGCCCAACTGGTCCAACTGGTATCCCCGGTACTTCTATAACAGGACCGACAGGTCCGACAGGTCCATCAGGTTCTGGTCTTATAGGCCCAACCGGTGCAACAGGTGCAACTGGTGCAACTGGTGCAACTGGTGCAACTGGTGCAACCGGCACTACAGGTGCTACAGGTGCTACAGGTGCTACAGGTGCTACAGGTGCTACGGGTGCGACTGGCGCTGCTGGTGTAGCCGGTGCTACTGGAGCTACAGGTGCGACTGGTGCGACTGGAGCAACTGGCGCTACTGGTGCTACAGGACCTGCAGGCGCAGGAACTCTTTCCGGCATACAGGCTCAGCTTGTAGGCGGTAGTGCATTCCCTGTGGCAACCGGAGCTAATATTTTATTTGATAACGTACTGAATAACACAAACCCAAATATAACCTATAACGCTTTAACCGGCCAATTTACAATAACCCAAACTGGAAATTACTACGTAGCTTGGTGGATTGCAACGGATGGTTCTACAAGCAGTCCTATAGTATCATTTTCTGTTATGGTAAACGGTACAACTTATTCAATTGCTTCTACACCAATTGTAACTGGACAGCTTAGCGGCGAAGCATTCGTAACGGTTAGCAGTATTCCTACAACAATTTCAATTGCAAATAACACATCAGATACTGTTACTTTGGCGACTGTACCAGTTCAAGCTAATATTATCATTTATAATACAGCACCCTAATGCATATTTAAGGAGGAATTAAATGAGTAATATAGCATTAGAATTACAAAGAATAACTGACGGAATAATTACAACAGGTTCAAATGTTGTTTTTGAAATAATAAAATTTTTAGCTGGAAACATTTCATATAATTCTACAACAGGTGTAATAACTTTTAATGAAGCAGGAAGGTATATAGTTGATTGGTGGGTTGATACACAAACATCCACATCTACCACCGGGATTCAGTTTGCTCTAACCTCATCTTCGGGAGATTTCATAGTTGGAGATTCACCTATTAAAACAGGTCAAGTTTCAGGTTTTGGAATCATTGAAGTTCTTGCACCTGGCGAAACGCTGAGGCTAATAAACTCAACTCCAGTAAATATAGTTTATTCTTCTGTTGTGCCAATAAAGGCATCATTAAAAGTTGTAGAGCAAAATTCTACTACAGGAACAACCGGGCCAACTGGTCCAACTGGTCCAACTGGTCCTAGGGGACTAAGAGGCTTTACTGGTGACACTGGCCCTACTGGTCCAAGAGGGCGAAGAGGCTTTACTGGTGACACTGGCCCTACTGGTCCTAGGGGACTAAGAGGCTTTACTGGTGACACTGGCCCTACTGGTCCTACTGGTCCTACTGGCCCAACTGGTCCAACTGGTCCTACTGGTCCTACTGGTCCAACAGGTCCTACCGGTCTAACAGGTCCTACTGGCCCAACTGGTCCTACTGGTCCTACTGGTCCTACTGGTCCAACAGGTCCTACAGGCCCAACAGGTCCTACAGGCCCAACTGGCCCAACAGGTCCTACCGGCGATACTGGTCCTACTGGTGACACTGGTCCGACAGGCCCAACTGGTTCTACTGGTCCTACCGGCGATACTGGTCCTACTGGTGACACTGGTCCGACAGGCCCAACTGGTCCAACAGGTACAACAGGTCCTACTGGCCCCACAGGTCCAACTGGTCCTACTGGTCCAACAGGTCCTACCGGCGACACTGGTCCTACTGGTGACACTGGTCCGACAGGCCCAACTGGTCCTACCGGCGCAACTGGTCCTACAGGTCCTACCAGCGACACTGGTCCTACCGGTCCAACTG
>CAZJGG010000024.1:0-42203 GCA_964545475.1 uncultured Eubacteriales bacterium
ATAGCAAGTTAAAAAATAACATAATTAATTGTTGTGGAAGTGTTTTCCCCAAAACTTGCGGTAATATTTAAAATTGCTCTAGGTTTGCGCTAATGTAGGGGTTGGCGTCCTCGACAACCCGGAAGGTTTACTTTAGAAGGGGTCTTAAGCAATTTATAATTACCATAAAAATCGTCTTACAATTATGAAACGGACGGGGATTAGGAGGTGAAGCCATTGGATAGAACAATACTGCATTGTGACCTTAACGGATTTTACGCAGCCGTAGAATGCGTTTTTAACCCTGAACTAAATTCTGTTCCAATGGCTGTAGCCGGAAACGCCGAAAGCAGGCATGGAATAATACTTGCAAAAAATGAACTTGCGAAGAAATATAAAGTGCAAACTGCTGAAACAATTTGGCAAGCCAAAAATAAATGCCCAAATCTTGTGCTTGTGCCGCCTCGCCACGGCGAATATGCAAAATATTCCCGGCTTGTTAATGACATATATGAGGAATTTACTGATTTAGTTGAACCATTTGGAATTGATGAAAGCTGGCTTGATGTTACAGGGGTTTATAATCTTTTTGGAAGCGGAAAGGACATTGCAGACAAAATCCGTGAAGTAGTAAGGGAACGTTTGGGCTTAACAGTTTCAGTGGGTGTTTCATTTAACAAGGTATTTGCAAAGCTTGGAAGTGATTACAAAAAGCCCGATGCAACAACTGTTATAACTCGTGAAAGTTATAAAGAAATTGTGTGGCCTTTGCCTGTATCTGACCTTCTGTATGTGGGCAGATCTGCAAGGGAGGCTCTTTCAAAAATGTATATACACACCATTGGAGACCTTGCCAACAGCAACAAAGGGGCTATTACAAAGCGGCTTGGAAAAATGGGTGATATGATACACGATTACGCAAACGGCATTGATGACAGCCCTGTTAAGTCTGCACAGGCTGAAAGAGATATTAAGTCTGTAGGCAACGGCATGACCTTTAAACGAAATTTAATAGGTTTTTCGGATATTAAAACAGGTGTGATTGCCCTTGCTGATGAGGTTGCCGGACGTATGCGAAAATACAACGTCAAATGCTCTGTTATTTCTGTAACAATAAAAGACCCTAACTTCAAAAGTATTTCAAGGCAAAAAACTATGACTGCACCAACGAATATCACCAAAGAGATAACAGAGGCAGCAATGGAGCTTATACACTTGTGCTGGAGCGAACAAGCCCCCATACGGGGCATCACTATAACAGGGGCTAGCCTTGTTTCATGCGATGATGTAACCCAGCAGCTTTCGCTATTCGATAATGAATTCAGTTTTGAAAAGGAGCGGCTGGAAAAGCTGGACCGTACTGTGGATGATATTCGTAAGAAATTCGGCAGAAAGTCAATCGGGCTGGGTAGTATTGTGAAAAATGATATTGGGGTGGAGGAATAGAAAAAGCATTCAAACGCTTTTCTGGGTCTTGCTTTGTCTTTTTGCCAAGGCTTGTTCATACTGTATTTTAGTGGGTTTTATTTTAGTTTTAATGCATTTCAAATAACATATACTAACATACTTAAGAATATATTATATTATTTCAGGTATTGAGAATGAAACTTATGACAATACTCTATAAATAATAAGGGGTGTTCTTAAATGGTTAAAACAGTTTTTATTGTGGCTTCAAAATTTATAAAAACCAATTTTTCTTTTAATTATTATCAAATACTTTCTATACAAAAATATAATAATGGATATTTAATAATATACATCTAGGATTTAAAGCTATAGTCGGGCAATAATAATTTTGCATTTATAGCCTCGCAAATGGGACGAAAGTGATTTTTGTTAGTGCTACATACAGCCCCATCCTCAAGAGCTAAAGTTTCCAATGCAATGATAAGGTCACCCAAGTCTCTGCAATTATTACCTCTACAATTTTCTATATTGTCTAATACAACCAATAGAGCATCCTTTGTTTTTTTCTCTATATCAGAAGATGTGCTTAAATTATTTACACCATTTATATGTTTTTCCCAAAATTCAAGTATTCTGCATATATTATCATCTTTTCTACATCTATTATTAATTAATTTAGGAATATCATTTTCGTACTCTATCCTGCACTTCGCCTTATTGCAACCTGTTTCGTCCAATAACTCACCTTCAATGCCATAAAGAGGTCTATGTATAATCAATTCCAATATTCTCTTATAATTTTCTTTTATTAAATCTATATCATTGCTACATGTTTCACGTATGAAGATAAAAAGCTTATGTCTTCTATCTTTTTCTTGTGAACCAAAGGCACCTTCAAATAAACGTTTTTCAGCATTATAAATATCATTTTCTTGGTTTAATATATGACAGATTTTTAGAAAATCCTTTAAGTATCGTGAGTAGTATTCACCCATAACATATGTAGTTGTTTTCAAAGAGTGAGTTTCTAACACTTTACGTATTGCCTGCTTGCACTGATTGGATGCAAAAAGTCTGTCATATTGTATTGTAGTCTCAATCAAAATATCCACAAAATCACCTACATTAAAATTTACTAAAAATGTCTAAGTCGCATTGAACAAGTTTCTTATCATACTCAATAAACATATCTTTTGAAATTTCGCGTTGCTTTAGTTCAAGCACAACATAAGTTAATGCTTCTTTTTGGGATTGAGTAAACATCTGGTCGCAAAATAACTTAACTAAATTTATTAAATTTAAGCACACACCTCTTTTATATTCGTCAATGGGTTTATTAAGTAATGGTAATAGCTTGTGCATATAACTAATAAATATAGTTGCGTATTGTATTTGTTCGCATTCATCTTCTGCTGAACATATTAAAGACATATTTTTTATTAACGCTTCCACATTATAATTTATTTCTATTTCGTTTTTATCAATTGGAAAAATCTTAGGTATAGGGGCTGGCTTGCTTTTAGAAGAAATAATATTCTCTAACTCAATATTTTTATTTTGCTGGTTAAAACTATACTTTAATGATTCTACTTCATCAGCAAGGTAGTTTAGCCACTGTGAATGATTTGACTGCGTTATTATTCTTGGAGTCTTAGATGTCGATTTTTCTTGTAATTTTGAGACAGACATAATAATTACTCCTTAATCCAATATAGATTTAATAAGAACTAATGAATCAATCAATAACTCCAAATCGTACTTATCGCAAACAAATGATATACCTTCTGCATCACCTCTTACAAGCTTTGCCAAATTAGCAGGTAATGACACATCTGGAACAATATCAGATGAAGTTATTCTTATATTTGCATATGGTACTTCAAACTTATTATAATACTGATACTTATTAATATCAAAATCAAACGATAATAATTTTTTACAAATTGTTGATTTTTTATAACAATACCGTTGTATTAATTCTTTTGTAATTAGCTTTTTATATGTATATTGAAATTTTTCTTCTACTAAATTACAAATGTCATTAATATTTTCTTCTTCTAAACTGTTTTCTGCTAGAAATGATTTAAGTGATTCTCTATCGGATAGGTCGTTGATGGTTGCGGTTTCGGAAAATAAATTATCTCTTAAATTATATTCATCATTTTCAAGAATACTAGTAATAATAAATGCTATTTCATTAAGAACATCGCTCCATTGTTCTGTTGTTATATTTTCATTAAAAGGATATTCATTAATTTCCACATAAATATTACTTATAGTTTCAAATAAAATATAAGCTTCCTTATCCTCTATCTTTTGCTTTAGAAAGTCAACTAATTCTTTAAACATATTAATTTCTGAAGAAAATTTAAAGTTATCTGGAAAAATGCTCATGACCTCACCCCTATTTTTAAATCACTAATATATTAACAAAAAATGTATAAATTCGCAACTGTTTTAATAATAAATTACATACAAAGGATAAAAAAATACTATTTTAATGTGAGTTCGACGAAAATTATAAAAAAATAATTTTCATCGAACTTTGATTATATTCCCACAATTTGCGGCAAAAACCGCCGTAAATTGTCGCTCATAACATGAGAATTGCTTCGCAATTAAGCCGCTAAAGCGGCTTTTCGACTTCGTCGAACTCACGTTATTTTAATTTGTAATAATAAAGCATTTATATACAAATAAAATGGTGTATTCAAGTTCAATGAATACACCATTTTATAAAGTACGGGTTTACCGTATTTATATATTAAATTATTTACCGAAATATCTGTTAAGCAAGCCTTCAAACGCCTTACCGTGTCTTGCTTCGTCTTTTGCCATTTCGTGAACTGTATCATGGATTGCATCTAAGTTTAATTGTTTTGCTTTAGTTGCAAGGTCTTTTTTGCCTTGGGTTGCGCCATGTTCAGCCATAACACGCATTTCAAGGTTAGTTTTTGTGCAAGGAGCAACAACTTCGCCTAAAAGTTCAGCAAATTTTGATGCGTGTTCAGCTTCTTCAAACGCAATGCGTTTGTAAGCTTCTGCAACTTCAGGATAACCTTCTCTGTCTGCCTGGCGGCTCATTGCTAAATACATGCCAACTTCTGTGCATTCGCCCATAAAGTTTTGTTTTAAGCCTTCGATGATTTCTGGATCTGTGTCTTTAGCAACTCCGATTCTGTGTTCATCTGCGAAAACAAGACCTGTTGATTCCATTTCTTTAAATTTTGAAGCTGGTGCGCCACATTGTGGGCATTTTTCTGGAGCTTCGTTACCTTGATGTACATATCCGCAAATTGTGCAAACAAATTTTTTCATAATTAATTTCCTCCTCGAATTTAAAACTTATTAGTTGATAATTATTATTAACTTGAATCTATTATAACATAAATAATTCGTTTGTCAAGATTTTTTTAATCTTTTTCTTATTAAAATTATTGAAAAGATTATAATAGAAATAAGTAAAACTGGGGCTATAGCTGCAGAGATAAATATTGCTAAGGCTTCAAAGAGGTTACTTAATAGTCTGATACCTGAAAAAAAACTATTTTTCATTTTTTGTCCTAAATCTGCCGAAAGTGCCGCCGGTTTTATATCTGGATTTTCTGTAATGTTAAGGTTTAAGGTTGAGTAGGCGGAAAGCCTGTTTATATTATTCATTTGAGAGTTTATAAGCTCTACATCGGTGCGAATATTTGAGAGCCGTTCTTCCAGAGAAATAATTTCTTCAATTTTGGCTTCTCTGTCTTCCATTGCTTTGTCGATTAAGGAAAGAACTCGTTCTTCCTCAATTTTTCTAATGGATAACCTGCTATCAAGGTTATAGTACTGGGTTGTCTTGTCCTCAATGAATTCGGAATAGCTTATTATTTGAGCTAAGCCCTCTATATTATCCTTTACCAAATTGTAATTATCATACGGAATTTTTAATGTTGCATTATAAACTCTGTAATCTTGAGTTTTGTTATAAATAACTGAAGTGTTAGAGTTTTCAATATATCCGCTATAAGAAGCAAGCAAGTTTTCAACAGCTGGTATAACATCGTTAAGATTATTTGCTTTCATGCTTAAATTGCCGTTTAGAATAATTTTCTTTTGAGCCTGTTCAGTTTTTGCAAAGTTCAAGTCTGTAGTATCCATTCTGTCGTTAACTAACTCTGGTTCACTTATAGCGTTATCTAATTTTGCATCTTCCATATAAGATTGAGACTCATTAGCAATAGCTTGGGGGGCACTGCTTTGGCTTTGTGGAGCGGAGGAGCTACATGATGTAAGCAAAGCAGTGATAAAAGCAAGAAAGATTAGCCTATTTTTCATGGTTTTCCCTCCTTTTTGCCTTATTAAAAAGCCTTACTAAGTAAATAGCAAAAAATGAAAGAGCCGCAAAAACAATAACAGGTATTGTCAAACCGCTTGCCCCAATTAGTAAAACCTCAAAAACCGAAAGTATTGAAACCACGGAAGTTTTAAATGAGTTAACCATTTTAATGGTTAAAGGCTGTGTATCAATTGTTACTGTAGGTTCAGGTGTATAAAATATATCAATGTATAAATATGGCATAGTAATTTGGTCGTTTGCAGTTAGTATTTCAGTTTCCAAATTGCTTTTATCCATTTCTATATTGGAAAGCCGGCTCTCGACTTGTACCAAAACTCCAACAGACTGACTTTTTTCCAAAAGAGATTTTAATCTATCTGCTTCTTGATTTTTTGCTGTAAGCCTGACCTGGTTATCAAAAATATAATTTGCGGTTTGCTTTTGGTATTCGTATTCACCAGTTACTTTGCCTAAGGAACGCAAAAGGTTTTTGTAAGAACCATAATCCGATATAGGCACACGGCGTGTAATAGAAGCGCTTTTATATGATTCTTCGTCGCCGTATTGAATATTTTGGTTTGTACTGTAGCCGCTAAATGAATTAATTACCTCAATAGCATTGTCATAATCAGATACCTCTATTGTTATATGGAATTCCTTAACTGTGTAATCATTGACAGTTAACGGTGCGTCAACTTTCTTTTCTTCATTTGCTCCAGAGGTTATTTGCGTTATGTTTTGATATTCCGGTATAGCACTATCGGACATTAGAGCAATACCTTCGTTTAACCCACTATCTATTTCTTCAGCTACCCCTCGAGCCATTGGCACAGGTTTATCTGCGCTTTCAAAATTGGAAGGCTTGTTTGCCTCACTAATGCTTTGGTTTATTGAAGATAAGGCAAAAGCAACAATAAAGATTCCGGCAACAAATGTTGCAGAAATTAAAGGAAACTGTTTTAAAGAAGTGTTAATCGGCTTAAATGCGCCTATTTTGGGCTTTGTTTTTGTAATAAACTGAATGGGGTCATTTATAAGCTCTATTTTTTTCATTACTTTATCGTGCAGCCCGTCTGGCAAAGGCAATTCGCCCATTTTATTTAAGTCCATAACAAGGGTTTGAATTTCTTCTAGCTCTTTACGGCAATCCGGGCAGTTTTCCAAATGTGCGTTTAAATTGGCTAAAGCCTTTTTATCTAGGGCATTGTCAACATACAAATAAATATCATCTATAAATTGTTCGCATTTTTCCATTTGCTAACCTCCCTTCAAGTTGTAACTGTTTCAGTTAATATTTTTTTTAGTTTTTGTCTAGCTCTTGATAACCGGGATTTCACCGTACCCAAATTTTGTGAGGTAACCTTAGAAAGTTCATCATAAGAAAGACCATGAATATCTCTTAAAATAATTATAGCCTTATCGTCGCTTGAAAGCTTGTTTATGGAATTAATCAAATATTGTCTACGTTCTTTATTTATAATAGAATCTTCCGGCGTTTTATAATCAGACATAACGTAAATATTTTTACGAGATGTGGTATATTCATTATCATTAATTTCGTCTAGGCTTTCTGTGGGCCTCGTTTTTCTTTTCCTCAAAACGTCAATACATGCGTTTGAAGTAACTCTGGCTATCCAGCATTTTAAATGGTTTATATCTTTGCATGTTGAAATGTTTTTATAAACTCTTATAAAAACGTCTTGAAAAATATCGCTTGCATCTTCTGTATTTTCAAGCATTCTGTATGAAATAGAATATACAAGTTTTTCGTAATTACGCATTATCTCTTCAAAAGCTTGAACATCACCGTTTTTTGCATTTTTTAACGTGATGTCATCAATCGTAATCAAGCTATCACCCCTCTTTATTATACTCTAATCATACACCCAAATTTTGGACGGCGCAACCCATTTTGATACGATATTTTTAATAAGTCCGGTTATTTCGGGGTGATTTTCGCCGGATCTCATACTTAAATTTTGTTTTTTTAACTTTTTATAGTTTTCACTGTAAAACCTTAATGCGCCGATTGAAACATCTTTTATTTTATCCGCCGGAACATTTTCAAAAACATATTCAAAAAAACTGCTATAAATATTTTCCCAGTTTTCAGTATAAATTATGGGCTCAAAACATAAGCGCACTTTAAAGCCTGCGTTTATTGCCCTGTTAATATTTTTAAGCCTGGTTGATAGGGTAGGGCAATTTATTTCGTATTCTTTGGCTACTTCATTGGGGGATAACGACCATGATAAAATAAAGTTATCTATGGGCTTTATATCTTTAAGCAGCCCAAAGCTTGCAGACTTTGTGCGAAGTTCAAGGGTTAAATTAGGGTTTATAGCCCCAAAATCCATCCATTTTTTTATAAATCCTGTAAGCTTTTCAAAAACAAGCAGATCTGCATCGTAAGACAGCGTTAAGAAAACGGGGGCTTCTTCAAGCGTTTTCTTTATTTCTGAAATGCTATCTTCTATATTAACGAATATCACTATGTTTGCAGAGGGATAAACTCCTTGTAAATAACAATATTTGCAGTTGTAAAGGCAGTTTAAAACCCCTGCATAGCTTAAAAACCGCTCATGGCCGAAATCAAGGCAAAACCTAGAACCAGGTCTAATTAACCTGTCACGGTTAACAGCGAGAATAAGCTTCCTGCTTTTTGTTTGCTCAGAAAAACTTTGGTTTTTTTTACAGAAAACATCTTTATAGTGGTTTACTTCAATTACTTCACTGTTTTTATATGTTTTTAATATGTTTTGAGTTATTTCACTGCCTAGAGCCTGTTTTTCAATATAAATATGGGAAAACAACTTTCTTGGCTGCATTTGCTCTTGAAAAAGCCATTTCTTAATTTTTTCAAAGGGTTGTATGCTTTCGCTGTCTGATATTATTCTAAGAATAAAAATATTGTGGGAATTTATAAAATGTGCAGCGGCTCTGTAAACAACTCCCTCACGGGTATCTTCTGAGGCTTCTTTAATGCCGAAGATGCTAGTTTCGTAAAGCATGTCGGGGTAGACATGCTTTTGGGTTAAAGGCTCAATTAATTTATTAAGTATAACAACGTCACCCTCGGCGTAAGGAGCGGTTACGGGCTTTCTGGAGATATAAGCAAGTTTATCGCTGCTTTCCGAAGGGTATAGAGTTAAAAGCCTAGCAACCGCAGAAGCACCATCTGCAAGAGAGCCGGAAACTGTAAGGCGAATGTTCTCCCCTGTAAATACTTGAAAGGCTTTTAACTCCATATTTCTTTTTAGTCTTAAATCAGCTATTATTGACGCTGCTTCTTTATGTGTTTCGCATATAAAGTAATACATTTTTACCTCTCTTATGGGGTTACTTTGGGCTATTATTATTCAGTTTTACAACTGATTTTGTAGTCATATCCGGGGCGGTGGCTTTAAGTTCGTTTTCGGAAAAAGTGTAAAATGTATTTCCGATAGTTACAATTCTGTTTACATAATTTTGAAAATTGCCTCCGTAAGTTCCGGTCTTTAATATATCGTCTTTAGTCAAATGTGTTATTTTTCCTTTGTTTGCAAAACCGTTTTGCAAATCAACGTTGTAAATATAAGCCCCTTGAAACATAAACTGACCGTATTCAATTGGGTCTCTGCCGGGAAACGGCTCTAAAACTGAAATAGGAAAAGCCATTAAGTTTTTATGCTTATTAAATAATAATGCTTTATGATTTGATAAAATATCCGAATGAGTGCCTCTGCCACCGATTATTTCTTTAAATAGCTCGATGGGGTGTTCAACGTCTGTTACGTCAAACATGGATATTTTTATGCCTGTTGCGTAAGCCGTACCCTTTATTTCAACGGTGTCTTTACCAAAGCCTATTAAGTGATTATCGTCGTATGGATGTAAATAATCGCTGTATCCGGGAATTTTAAGAGCACCCAGTATTTTAGGGTTTGCCGGGTTTGCTAAATCAATTACAAACAAAGGGTCTACTGTTTTAAAAGTTACAACATATGCTCTGTTACCCATAAAACGTGTTGAGTAAATACGTTCTCCCGGTGCAATATCAGTTATTTTTCCAATAATGTCCATATTTTCGTTTAACACAAATAAATTGTTAGATTCTTTATAATTTTTATCAAAGCTGGTTGTTGTAATCCTAAAATATCCTTTGTCCTCATCCATTGAAAATTGGTTTAATATCGTACCCGGAAGGCTTTGCTTGCTGCTGTAAGTAACTAAACCTTCGCTAAGAGCAAATTTGTATACGGTAGTTTTTTGCTCATTTTGTGCGTAATCGGTAGTAGTAACATATAAATTGTCTTTGGACATATAAACACTGTCGCCGCCGCCAACGTATGTTTGCACACTGGCTTCTTTAAACGGGCTTTCAGTTGTAAACCCGGCTATTGTCAAAAAAGATGCGCCACGGCAGTTTGGAAAATAAAACATTGAGTCAAAATCTGTTATAATGGTTTTTCCTGTAATGGAATCGGTATATTTAGGCTTTACAACATCATTTACGGCCATATATTGTTTGTTTTTGGTCATTTCTCTTGGAAACTGAAAAACGCTGTAAGAATTGGTTATTACATAAACGTCTTTTCCTGTTTTACGAGAGGAAATATAATTTCCGTCAATAGATAGCTCTCTTGTCTTTGAAACATTTTTTCTGTCTTTAATGTTATATTCAATAATTTTAGTATCAGTATAAGTCCCTAAAATAACAACTAATGTGTCTCCATCAATAAAAATCTCAATGGGATTTTCAGTGTATTCCATTGTACTGCAAAGTTCCATGCTTTCGGCAGGTAAAGCTTTAACAATTTGAATTTTATTGTTATTAACCAAATAAACAAATTGACCATCGGTTTTTATAATGTCTGCTTCGTCAACCCCTTGAACCTGAACGTTTGTTTCGGAATAATCCATTTTCTTAGTTTCATCCATTGCGGCTTCTGATGAACTTTCTTTAGAAAACCACATGGTGTTGCCTAAATCCATTGCTCCGCTGTTTGCCGCACCATCAGCCTGATACAGCAATAAATTATCTTTTCCTACTACTTCTTCAAATTTTTCAAATGTTCCAACAATTGGAAGCCCGTTTAACTTTGAGATGTATTCATAAACTTGTGTTTTGTCAAGGTTTAACTTATTATCGCTTATAACAATTAAACCCTTTTCATAAAACGTCTCTTTTCCCATTGAATCTGAAATTGCTCTGAGGGGCACTAAAATTCTGCCGTTTACAATTTTTGGAGGAGTTAAAAGGGTAACTTTGTTGCCGTTAACGTCCATTTGATTATTGTCGGATTTTATCGTTACAGTAATGTCACTATATTTAATTTCTGCGGTTTGGTTTTCCTGGTTCCAATTTGCCGAAGCACCCAACGCTTCTGTTATAAAGCGGAGGGGCACTAGGGTTATACCATTTTCAATAACCGGGGGGCAGTCCATTTTTTGTGTGTTGCCGTTTACAATTGCTTGTGTGCTTTTAACATATAAAATAACAGAATTATCGGTTTGCTTTGGTAAGTTTTGAGACGCCAGCGTTGTTATTAACATCAGTGATAATGCAGCTAAGCTCTTGAACATATTGATTCCTCCGCTCTTTAACAACTTCTTTTAATAATAAACGTTTTTAATTAAAAATAGTTCCGTTGACAATATTACAAATAAATTGTAGAATAACAATGTAATATTATTTTATTTTGCACAAAAAATCAATAGAATGAAAATTGAATATTTAATCAAAGCGTTAGAAAGGAAAATTAAATTGCCAATTAAAAATTTTGATGTATTAAGGCAGGCTGTTATAAGCTCTGAGCCAAAAACAATTGTTGTTGCGGCGGCTCATGACGAACATTCATTGGAAGCGGTATTTAATGCGCAAAAAGAATTTGGCTTGAAGTATATACTTGTTGGTGAAAAAGACAAGATAATAGAAATAGGGCGGCAATTGGGACAAGATGTTAATATTGAATATATAGTTGAAGCGGATAACGATATGGAATGCGCTAAAAAAGCTGTTGCTCTTATAAAAGAAGGCAAGGGCAGTGTTTTAATGAAAGGGATTCTTGAAACCAAAACCCTTATAAAAGAAGTTTTGGACAGAGACACAGGCATTAGAGGCTCGGGTTTTATGTCCCATTTAGCTGTACTTGAAGTTCCTGATTATCATAAGCTTGTTTATTTTACAGACGGTGGCTTAACACCTCACCCGGACTTTGAGCAAAAATGTGCCATTACAAAAAACGTTACAGAGCTTTTACGTAAGCTTGGGTATGAAGAACCGAAAATTGCAGCATTAGCAGCAACGGAAAGCGTTAGCGAAAAAATTGAAGAAACAGTACATGCTTTTAAAATTGCAGAAATGGCAAAAATGGGAGAATTCGGTAAATGTATAGTAGAAGGACCAATTTCCTTTGATATTGCTGTAAGCCAGGAGTCCGCTAAAATAAAAAAATATGAAAGCCGGATTTCCGGGGAAGTTGATGCCTTTGTTTTGCCTTGTATAAATTCATGCAATGCTTTAGTAAAAGGAATAATTTATTGGGCAAAAGCAAAAATGGCAGGATGTGTTTTAGGTGCTAAAGTGCCTATTGTTTTAACGTCAAGAGGGGCATCGGGGGAAGAAAAGCTTTTGTCAATTTTGTTGTGTTTAAGTGTTAAGTAAGCAGTATATATCATAATTACATTCTAGGAGGAAAGCGGTTGATAAAAATAGTTGTTGACAGTGGATGCGATTTAACAGATGACATGAAGCAAAGAAATGGCATAAATATGGAGGTTGCTCCTTTAACCCTTATGCTAGGTGAAAAAGTTTTTATAGACACAGAAGACTTTGACGTTCCAAAGTATATTGAGGAAATGAGGAAATACCCCGGAGTTCCTAAAACAGCCGCACCCTCGCCGAACCATTATTATGAAAGTTTTAAAGGCAAGGAATCTGTTTTCGCGGTAACATTATCGTCAAAACTTAGTGCTTCTTATACTTCCGCTATGACTGCAAAGCAAATGTATTTAGAAGAAATTGGTAATAAATTTATTCACGTATTTGACAGCTTAAGTGCATCTGTTGGTGAAATGCTTATTGCTATGAAAATAAATGAGTTTGCTAAAAATGATAAAACAAATAGTGAAATTGTTGACGGCGTTACAAATTTCATTAATAATATGAAAACATATTTTATTTTGGAAAGATATGATACGGCAGTTAAAACAGGGCGTATGAAGCCATATGTGGCGAAAATTGCTTCTCTTATGTCTTTTAAGCCCATTTGTTTTGCTGACGAGGGCAAAATGGAGTTTCTGGACAAGGCTAGAGGTTTTCCAAAAGCAATAAACAAATTAATTGAAATTATTCAAAGAGACTCTTCGGATTTTGAAAACAGAGTTTTAGCAATATCCCACGTTAAATGCTATGATAAAGCGCTGGAATTTAAAAATGCCATTGTTGAAAAAATTAAATTTAAAGATGTAATTATATGCGAAGCCAGCGGATTATGCTCGACATATGCCGACGAAGGCGGTATAATTATTGCGTTATAATTTTATTCATTAAGGTGATGTTGAAAAACATCGCCTTTTAGTAAAGGAGCAGAAACATGGAGATATTTATTAACAACGCAATTTTGCATATTGCAGACAAAAACACGGAGCAAATGCATATTTCCAATGAGGAGCTTGACATTGACAGCGATATTTGTTACGATTTTGTCCAGAAGCATGTAAAAAAGCTTTTAAGCAATTCTGCGGCTAAGGAAGCCTTGTTTAACGAAGAATCTAAAGTGCTGTCTTATGTAAAAGCTTTTATTAACGGGGAAATTTATTTTAAAGACTTATCTAAGCAAATTTGCGAGCATTTGTTTTCAATATTGCATAAGGAATCAGAAATTCCCCCTGCCGATGTTTTAATAGTTCAGTTTGAAACAAGGGCCAAAGGCGGAAGAAAAAAAAGCGAAAGCATTTTGGAAAACGAATACATAGCCGTTTTAAAGCTTAACCACACAGAATGCTTCACACATAAAGTAAGTGACAGGGAAAGCGGAACTGATAACCAGCTTGTGAAAGTTTCTGGCATTTTGCCCTTTGAATTCGGCAAAGTTTTGGAAGCTTGCGTTATACCTTACGAACCTATGGTTGTTAAAATTTTGGAAAAGCCTTATTGTGTTGAAGGTGAGACGGTAAACTATTTTTCTGAACAGTTTTTGGAATGTAAAACTGAGCTTTCAAAAAAAGAAATTGTTGAAGTTTTAACTGACATTTCAGAAGAAATAAATGAAAAATATTTTGACGGAAGAGTTGAGGATGCGGCGAAAATTAAGCTTGCTATAATTGATGATTCAATTGAGCAAGAGGGGGTTTTAAGCGTATTCAACGTTGCTTCAAAAGTTTTTTCTGAAAACGAGGAAGCAAAAACAGAATTTATGGAAATGACAAAAGAAGCAGGTATTAAGCCAGACTTAGAGCTTGGAGAAAAGTTTATCCGTCAAAATTTTGGAGTTCAAAAATTTAAAGCGGCCAACGGAATTGAACTTAAATTCCCTGCAGAATTATCAGACGATTTGGGTTCTATGGAATTTATTAAAAATGAAGACGGCACTTTTTCTATCTTGTTGAAAAATTTGATAAAACAATAATGTGGAGGTTTTTTCATGGAATATTTGTCTTTATTTTTTGGAATTATATCATTAGACCAATTTACAAAAAAACTTGCAGATAAAAAAATAAAACCCGGTGAAGAAGTAGAAGTTTGCAAGGGCGTATTCCATTTAACAAATGTAAAAAACAAAGGTGCTATTTATGGTGTTATGCAGGAAAACCCCAAAAAGCTTTTGTATTTATCTTTGCTTATTCACAAAATGTTCTTAGACTATTTGTATTTTTTTAAAAGAGAATATGGAATAAACAAAGGTATAAAATTTTCTTTAGCCATGCTTTTTGGCGGAGGCATTAGCAATTTATTAGACAGAACATTTGCCGGAGAAGTAACTGATTTTATTAGAATAAAAAAATATAAAAAATTTCCGATATTTAATATTGCAGATATATTTGTTCTTATTGGAGCAATTAGTTGCTTAGTTAGTTTACTAATACAATTTAGGAATTCAAGGAAATAGCAATTTATACTTGCTAAAACTAAAGTTAAGTTGTATAATACCTTTAAAATAAGATGAAGTCCTGAATTGTTCGCCAACCTATTATTTTGAACCTACATGACTCAAATGGGCATCCTACATTCTAAAGCCTATGTCAGGCCGCAACATAATTCCCTTTGGGCAGCGGAAGACAGAAGCTTTTCTGCGGAAGCCCACCTAGCTTAGGCTAGGTGTCAAAAGATAGGAACGGCAATTCGGGTTTTTTCTTTTTTTTATTATTTGAAAATATTTTTAGGCTATTTTGCTGATAAAAAAGCAAAATAGCCTATTTTTATTTTATTTAAATAGTTAGAAAAATTAATTGCATAATTTTAACCCATGTGTTATAATGTTGCAGTTAAAATGCAACAATGTAAATTGCTGCAAATAATACACACACAATGGGCTTGCGCTGGGTGCCAGTTGGTAAAAATGCAAGCCAATGTGGAGGAAAATAACCTAGGAGGTGCGCTATGAGCGTAATATCAATGAAACAATTGTTGGAAGCAGGTGTTCATTTCGGTCATCAGACAAGAAGATGGAACCCTAAAATGGCAGAATATATTTTTGCCGAAAGAAACGGAATTTATATTATTGACTTGCAAAAGACAGTAAAGAAAATTGACGATGCTTATGAAGGCGTTTCAAACATCGTTAAAAACGGCGGAACAGTTCTTTTTATCGGAACAAAAAAACAAGCACAAGATTCTATTAAAGACGAAGCAATCCGTTGCGGCATGTATTATGTTAACGAACGCTGGTTAGGCGGTATGCTTACTAACTTTAAAACAATTGAAACTCGTATTAAACGCCTTAAGACTCTTGAAGCTATGGAAGAAAACGGCTCATTCGACGTTTTACCGAAAAAAGAAGTGGCTAAACTTCGCCATGAAAAAGAAAAACTTGAAAAAAATATCGGCGGTATTAAGGAAATGAAAAGAGTTCCTGACTGTCTCTTTATTGTTGACCCAAGAAAAGAAAGAATTGCTATATTAGAAGCTCAAAATTTAGGTATTCCGATAGTTGCAATTGTTGACACAAACTGTGACCCTGATGAAGTAGACTTTGTTATCCCAGGTAATGACGATGCTATCCGTGCGGTTAAATTAATTGCAGGAAAAATGGCAGACGCTGTTATCGAGTCTAAGCAAGGCGTGTCATTTGATACTACGGAAGCAGAAGCAGCCGACGAACAAGCAGAAGCTTTAGAGGCTTAAAAAATACAAAACCTAGATTTGGAGGAAAATAATATGGCTGTAACTGCAGCATTAGTTAAAGAATTAAGAGAAGCTACTGGCGCTGGCATGATTGATTGCAAAAATGCGCTTACGGAAACAAACGGCGATCTTGATAGAGCAATTGAAATTTTAAGAGAAAAAGGTCTTGCGGCGGCTCAGAAAAAAGCTGGTCGTATAGCATCTGAAGGTCTTGTTTACACTTTAATTTCTGATGACAACAAAAAAGGCGTTATTATTGAAGTTAACAGCGAAACAGACTTTGTTGCGAAAAATGCAGAATTCCAAAAGTTTGTTGATGAAGCTGCTAAACAAGCTATGGATTCCAGCGCAACAGACATGGAAACATATTTTGAAGAAAAATGGATTTTAGATAATTCTCTTACCGTAAAAGAAGCATTAAACCAAAAAATTGCGCTAATTGGCGAAAACTTAAACATCAGACGGTTTGAACGCTTTGAAAAAGCTGAAAGCGGAAAAATTGTTTCATATATTCATGGCGGAGGGCGTGTTGCTGTTCTTATTAACTTAAGCTGTGCAAATGAAAGCGACGCTTTAGTTGAAGCCGGAAAAAATATTTGTATGCAAATTGCAGCAATGAGCCCGAAATTTGTTAAAAGAGAAGACGTTTCTGAAGAATTTATTCAAAAAGAAAAAGAAATTTTAACTCAACAAGCTCTTAACGAAGGTAAGCCAGCTAACGTTGTTGAAAAAATGATTGAAGGCAGGCTTAACAAAGAATTAAAAGAATTTTGCCTTTTAGAACAGGAATACGTTAAAGACGGTGAAATGACTGTTGCTAAATATTTAGACAGCGTTTCAAAAGAAGTCGGCGCTCCTATTACTGTTAAAGAGTTTGTTCGCTTTGAAACAGGCGAAGGGCTCGAAAAGAAAGAAGATAATTTTGCAGAAGAAGTAAGCAAAATGACTCAAGGTTAATAAATAACAAACCGCTCCTTGACACATAATAGTCAAGGAGCTTTTTGCATATAGCAATTTGACAAAACATTAACAGCTATGTTCGCAAAAACAGCGGTGAAACGTTTGCTGTTTCAGTATTCAACACGCCCTTATGATAAGCTTCAATAACCTGTATTCAAAGGCTGGGAACAGCTTATTAAATACAGGTTTTTAGTTTTGTCTGAAAGCAATAGCTATAAAGCAGCTTTTCCACTTACTCTAACTCATGTTAAAATAAATTTTCCCTTTATTATTTGGTTGATTTAGGTTATTATATAAGCAATGAGTTTTTACAAGTTCTAAAATTTAATGGAGTGATTATTTTGGATAAAAAAATAATGCTTATAGACGGCAACAGCATTATGAACAGAGCGTTTTATGCATTACCTGTTTTGACAAATAAAGACGGCGAGTATACAAACGGAATTTACGGTTTTTTAAATATATTTTTTAAGTTTTTTGATGAGGAAAAGCCTGATTATATTGTGGTGGCGTTTGACTTGCCTAAGCCGACATTTAGGCATGAGAAATTTGTAGATTACAAAGGAACAAGAAAGGCTATGCCAGACGAGCTTCGCCCACAGTTTCCTATTTTAAAAGCATTACTCAACAAAATGAGTATAAAAATAATTGAAATTGAGGGTTTTGAAGCCGACGACGTTTTAGGCACTATTGCGAGAAAAAGCGAAGAAGATGGATTAAATACGGTAATTATATCCGGGGATAAAGACCTTTTGCAGCTTTGCACTGAAAAAATTAAGGTTCGTATTCCTAAAACAAAAGCGGGAAAAACAGAGGTTGAGGACTATTTAAGTAAAGATGTTGTGGAAAAAATCGGGGTAACGCCTACAGAGTATATTGATATGAAAGCCCTTATGGGGGACACATCCGACAATATACCCGGCGTTCCGGGAATTGGCGAAAAAACTGCACTTAAAATAATTCAGCAATATAAATCTATAGAAAAAGCCATAGAGGATGCGGAAAATATTAAGCCTCCGAAAACAGGGGAGAAACTTATAAACTTTAAGGAACAGGCGGTTTTAAGCAAAGAGCTTGCAACAATTTTTACAGAAGTTCCAATAGATATAAATTATAATGAAATGACACTGAACGATATGTTTAATGAAAATGCTTTTGAGGAAATGAAAAGGCTGGACTTTAGAACTCATATAACTAGGTTTAAAAAGCCAGAACCAAAAGAAGCAGATTTTGATATTCCAGAAGAATGGCTTCATAACACTGAAAGTAATGAGGATTATTTGAAAAAATGTATGTCTGCCCAAGAAGCAGCGGTTTATTTTGCTTTTGACAAAAAAGGGTTTAATGGGGTCTCCATTTGCATAAACGGAGAAAAGGCAAAGTTTTTTACAGATATTCAGGAAATAAAGCAGTTTTTAGAAAGTCATATTAAAAAAATAACCCATGATTATAAAAGGGCGGCACAATATTCAAAAAGAAATGGAATTGAGTTTAATAACGTAATTTTTGATACAATGTTAGCTGCATATTTGGTTCACGCTGACAGGGGAAGTTACACCCAAGAAGAAATTGGGGCGGATTATTTAAACGAAATAGGGCAAAAGCCGGAAATTCTTGCCGACAGCGTTTTAAAGGCATATCCTGTTTTGGAGGGGATGCTTAAGGAAAACCAATTGGAAAGCTTATATTACGATATTGAATTTCCTTTGACCGAAACTCTTATGGATATGGAGCAAAGAGGAATTAGCGTAGACAAGCAGGGTTTAATAGATTACGGTAAGGTTCTTGATGAAAAAATACAGAGCTTAACGGCTGATATTTACAGCCTTGCAGACGAACAGTTTAATATTAACTCTACTCAGCAGCTTGGAGTAATTTTATTTGAAAAGCTGGGCTTAAAAAGCGTTAAAAAAACTAAGACAGGTTATTCCACAGCAGCAGACGTTTTAGAGAAACTTTATTTTGAGCATGAAATTATTCCAAAAATATCTGAATATAGAACTTTGTCAAAGCTAAAATCCACATATGTTGAGGGGTTAGTTGGGCAAATTGACGAAACGGGAAAAATTCATACAACTTTTAACCAAACCATTGCTTCGACAGGCAGGCTTTCAAGTGTAGACCCTAATTTACAGAACATTCCAATAAGGCTTCCTGTAGGGCGAGAGCTACGTAAAGTTTTTGTGCCGTCTAGCGGCGAATATGTCTTTTTAGACGGGGACTACAGCCAGATTGAACTTAGAGTTTTAGCCCATATGTCCGGAGATGAAACGCTTATTGAAGCATTTAAAAGCGGACAGGACATTCATAGATTAACGGCATCACAAGTGTTTAACACTCCTTTTGACCAGGTTACATCTGAACAGCGTTCCAATGCAAAGGCAGTAAATTTCGGGATTGTATATGGAATAGGTTCTTTCAGCCTTGGTGAGGATTTGCATATTTCAAAAAAAGAAGCACAAAGATACATTGACGGTTATTTTGAAAAATACCCTAAAGTAAAAGAATATATGGAAAATGCCGTGTCTAACGCCGCCAAAGACGGTTATGCCAAAACACTTTTTGGGCGAAAGAGGGAAATACCGGAACTGCAAGCTAAAAACTTTAATATTCGCTCTTTCGGGGAAAGGGTAGCAATGAACATGCCTGTACAAGGAAGCGCCGCAGATATTATAAAAATTGCTATGATTAACGTTTATAAACGGCTTAAAAAAGAGGGTTTGGAATCCGGCGTTATTTTGCAGGTTCATGACGAACTGTTATTAGAAGTTAAAAAGAACGAAGCGGAAAAAGCTAGGATTATTTTAAAAGAAGAAATGGAAAACTGCGTAAAGTTAAGCGTTCCGCTTTTAGTGGATGTTCATATTGGGAATAATTGGTATGAGACGAAGTAGCGAGGTAGAAATGAGGATTATCGGATTAACGGGTAACAGCGGAAGCGGCAAAGGCGAGGTATGTAAAATACTTAAAAAGCTTGGAGCATATATAATTGATTGCGATATTGTTGCAAGATTAGTTGTTAAACCGGACAAACCGGCGTATAATGAATTGATTGATTATTTCGGGTTGGAAATTTTAAACGAAGACAGAGAAATAAACAGAAAAAAGCTTGCAGACATTGCCTTTGCTAACGAGGAGAAGCATGAAAAGCTTACAAAAATTACTCATTACTATATTTTAATGCATATTTACGATGAAATCGACAGCGTTAAAGGGAAAACAGAGTGTATAGTTTTGGATGCTCCTTTGCTTATTGAAGCAAACCTTCAAAATATATGCGCCGAAGTATGGGTTGTGGAAGCGCCTTTTAATGTTAAAATTAATCGGATTATGGTAAGGGACGGCTTGACACTGGAACAGGCGGAAGCAAGGCTTTTAAGGCAAATGCCGTTTGAGGAGCTTAAAAAACATGCAACACATGTTATTTGTAATAACGGTGAATTAACAGATACAGCACAAACTGTAATTAATATTTGGAACGGATTTGGTTTTAGTGAAAAAAAGTAAGCCTTTGCTTAAAACGATGGTATTGTTGATTTTGTTTATTGCGGCTTCATTGTTTTTGTTTAATACCCTTTACCCTTTAAAACACTTTGATCTAATAAAAAAATATGCAAAGGAATACGGTTTAAAGCCAGAGTTTGTTTGTGCTGTAATTTACACCGAAAGCAAATTCCGGCAGGAAGCGGAATCTCCAAAAGGGGCAAGCGGGCTTATGCAAATTACTGAACCTACAGCTATTTGGCTTGCGGATAAAATGGGTTTTACAAACTTTGATTATGCCGAAATATTTGACCCTGAAACAAACATAAGAATCGGCTGTTATAATTTAAACAGGCTGTTAAACAAATATGACGGCGACGAAACGCTGTCCCTCGCCGCTTATAATGCAGGGGAGGGGAGCGTTAGGAAATGGCTGGGCAACGAAAAATACAGCCAAGACGGCAAAACCCTTTCAGAAATTCCCTATAAAGAAACAAGAGAATATGTTGTAAGAGTAAAAAATTATACAAAAGTTTATCAGACAATACTTAAGCTATTCGGAGGAAACAATGATTAAAAAAATAATTGCGTTTTTGCTTGTTTGCTTTACGCTGACAGGCTGTATTGGTTCAACAGCAATGGAAACCGGCGGCTTAGAAGAAGAAACGCAAAATAATAATGAAGAAGAAGCGGAAGCGGAGGATAAAAGCAGTGAAATCATTTATATATCCGAGGACGACGAAGTTTTAAAGCTTTCTATGAGAATGCCGGAAACTTTAAATCCTTTGCTTAACCAGGATATTACGGTTGATAGAGTGCTAAAACTAATTTTTGAACCGTTGGTTGCAATTGATGTTAATCAACAACCTGTTCCAAACATTGCAAAAGACATGTTATTTACTGAAGACGGCAGAACTTTAGTTATTTATTTAAGAGACGATATATACTTTACAGACGGTAGCAAGCTGAATGCAGAGGATGTTGTGTTTTCACTTAAAACGATACAATCGGCAGGGGAAAACTCACTGTACAAATCTGCCCTAAATTATGTTCAGGATTTTTCTGAATTAGGCTCTGATAAGGTACAAATCAATTATACAAAAGCATACGGCGGAAGCCTTTATAATTTATGCTTTCCAGTAATACCAAAGCATTATTACCAAGAAGCTAGCTCTAAGGGAAGCCCAGTGAACTTAACTCCCCTTGGTACTGGTGCGTATCAATATGATACTTATGTTCGATCTAAAAGCCTGAAACTTATATATAATACAGAGTATTTTAAAGGTAAGCCTAAAATTGAAAATATAAACGTATTAATAGCTCCCGATACTCAGACAGATATATATGCTTTTAACGAGGGAGTGATAGATGTGCTTAACACCACAATGAGCCAATGGGGCAAGCACAGAGGTGAGCGCCCGGTAAGTATTAGTCAATATACTAATGATAATTATGAGTTCCTTGGCTTTAACCATTTAAATATTTATTTACAGGATAAGGCAATAAGGCAGGCAATAAGCATGTGCGTCCCTACGGACAGCATTGTTAAAAATATATATATTAACAACGCCCAACAAGCATATACAGCCGTAAGCCCGGCTAGTTATTGCTTTGAGCCATATTCCCAAAAGCATATTTTTAACTTAGAGGAAGCAAGGACTATATTTGAAAGTTCGGGTTATTCCAGATTAACGTTTAATATTTTAGTTAATGAGGAAAATATAGAAAGAGTAAAAATTGCGGAAATTATTCAGCAAAACTTAAGCAGAGCGGGAATAAAGGCAAATGTTAATAAAAAAATCTTTGAAGAATATGAAGAGGATATAAAAAACGGTGATTACGACATGTTTGTCGGAGGTATTACAATGGGGATTATTCCTGATATAGCTTTTGCTTTTCATTCAGGCGGAGATAAAAATGTTTTTAATTATAAAAACAGCTCAATGGATATTTTCATTACTCTTGCAAATAACAGCGTAGGGGATGAGGCTTATAAAAGCGGGCTAAGCGAAGTGCAAAAGCTTTTTTCAGACGATTTGCCGGTTGTTAGCCTTGGGTTTCGTAAAACAGCAATGCTTGTAAACAGCAGGGTGAAAGGTGAGTTTAAACCTTTGTTTAACAACCCTTACGCCAATATTTACGAATGGGAAATAAAGTGATGTATTAGAACGGCATATTGTAGGGAACGCATTGAATGCGTTCCGCAGGCTGCCTAAACCTTTGTTGGCAGCCTGCGGTCATTTGTCTACATAAAAGCTGTGTCACAACAAGTTGTGACACAGCTTTTATGATATTATGCGCCAAGTTTATCGGCTACAAGTATAGCGGCATAAACTGCTTCTGCTGTAACCTTAAACGGCATATTGTGAATAGTTTCTGTTTCAACTGTGCTTGCTTTTGCAACTTCCATAAGCCTTTCTTTAGATGTTTCTCCTGCGCCTAATTGGCTAAGAGTTGTTGGAAGCCCAACAAGCTTACAAAAATCAATAACTTTGAGGATTTCTTCCATGTCTCTGTTTTCAAGCACTAATTGTACTAACGTACCAAATGCAACTTTTTCGCCGTGATACATTTTGTGGCATTCATCCAAAATCGTAAAACCGTTGTGAATAGCGTGTGCCGCTGCAAGCCCACCGCTCTCAAATCCAAGTCCGCTTAAATATGTATTTGCCTCAATAATATTTTCAAGAGCAGGTGTTACAACTTTATTTTCCGCAGCGATTTTTGCTTTGTAACCATCTGAAAACAAAGTGTCGAGGCAAAGCTTTGCAAGGGTTATTGCTGTTTTTGTTGCGTTGCCTCCGGCAATAGAAATAGCGTTAGCGTCATAACAAGCTTTTGCTTCGTAATAAGTTGCAAGAGCATCTCCCATGCCTGCTACAAGAAGCCTAGCAGGGGAATTTGCAATTAAGTCTGTGTCCATAATAACTAAGTTAGGGTTAGAAGGCAGCATTAAGTATTGTTCAAATATGCCTTCCTCAGTATAAATAACGGACAATGCGCTGCAAGGTGCGTCTGTAGATGCAATAGTGGGTACAATCATAACGGGCAAACCTTTGTAAAAAGCAATTGCTTTTGCTGTGTCTAATGTTTTGCCGCCGCCAATACCAATTACAACATCTGCATCCCCAAGGTTTGCAATATGTTTGTCAATTTCTGCTTTAGAGCATTCACCGCTGAAAATTATTGGCTCGCAAGAGATATTATCCTCTGCAAAGCTTTTCGTGATTTGGTTGTGACAATTTTTTGCCACAAAGTTTCCGCACAATACATAAGGATGAGTTTTGCCAAGCAGTTTATAATATTCTGCCAAGCTTTCAAGCTGCCCTTTGCCCTGGATATACTTGCAAGGTGAGTTAATTACTTTTTTCATGTTATCGCTCCTATCGTTGTTATATGATAAATATTGTAGCAAATTTTGATACTTTGTCAATGAACATATTTGTTCATAAAGTGTAAATTTTATTTTGGTTTAACAGTGAACTTACAATGTTTAGCGCCTGTTCCCCAGCATTCTTCTTCTGTTACAGAATAAATAGTTTTAGTATATTCGTTTAAAATTCCGGCGATAAAACCTTCATCGTAATGGCAAAAGGTTCTGTTTAAAATAGGCATTCCGGAGCAGTCTAAATCCTCTTTAATAACGAATACTCCAACTCCGGTATTTTTGTCAAAGCTTTCAATGGACAAAAGACCTATTTTCATTTCCAGAAGCTTATTAGTAAGTTCTTTAACAAATTCATCAAATGGAAGATCTAAACTGAGGAGCTCTCTGGCAAAGGCTCTTCCGGCAAGAGTTCCCGCATTTTGCAAAAGCTTAATCATTTCGCCGTCGCCGTAGGTTTCTATAAGCATTCTGCGAATAGCAAGCTGATACAGCCTGTAAACTGCTACAGGCATATCTTTACCAATTGTTTCTCTGCCTAGAGCAATGTTGCCGATTTCAAAATAATCCAGCACTTCGCCAAGTTCACTTGACTTAAGCCCATACACTGCTTTACCGACAGAAAAGTTCTCTGCAGGCAAAGGTTTTGCATAATAATATCCCTGGACAATATCACATCCCACTTCTTTAAGAAAGTCTATATGCTCTTTATTCTCTACGCCCTCTGCAACAGTGTGAATATCTAGATTTTTTGCCATTTCCATTATACTTTTAATAACAGTTTTAGCTCTTGTTTTATATTTATTGTCAACAAAAAACGCTCTGTCAATTTTTATAACGTCTACGGGAAGGTTTTTAAGAAGCCCTAAAGATGAATAACCTGTTCCAAAATCATCCATAGATAATGTAAAACCTGCCGTATGAAGCTGAGTTAATATGTTTTGTAAAATATTTTCGTTATTAAACATAGTTGATTCTGTAAGCTCAATTTCAATATATTTTTTAGGTATTTTATAGCTGTTAACTATATCCTCAATTTTTTTTACAAAATCGACTTCTAAAAGGTGAAGTCTTGAAAAATTAATAGAAATCGTTACAAGAGGCTTGTTTTCGTCCATCCAGCCTTTTATTATCTGGCATACCTTATCCAGCATATACATATCCAGCTTTAGTATAAAGCCGTTTCTTTCAAAAAGAGGAATAAACTCACCGGGGCTTGCAATAAACTCTCCGTTTCGTATCCATCTAACAAGCGCTTCCGCTCCGGCAATGTCTTCCGTATCAAGCTTGTATTTCGGCTGCAAATAAACAAAAAATTCATTGTTTTCAATAGCTTTTTCCATTTCGTTTTCAAGCTCAGCTTCTTTAATAAGCTTTTGCTTAACAGCATCGTCATAATCACAAAGAGTCTTGGTTTTTTGAGTCTTTGCTATACTATGGGCAAGATTTGTGTTTTCAAGAATTAACTCAACGTTATTTTCATTGTTTTCTATTATATATCTACCAAAGCGATATTCAATTTTGTGGTTACCAGCAATTAATTCAAGGCTTGAAAGAGCATTTTGAAAATGCTTTATGTTTTCGTTCAATTCGTCTGTATTTTTATATGAGTCAAGGAATACAAATTCGTCGGCGTTTATCCTTGCGAAGCAAAAACTGTTCTTATTAGCCATTTTTTTAAGTATTTCTGTAATGCTGATAATAACTTCGTTTCCGGTTTCGATGCCGTACATTTCGTTTATCATTTTAAAACGGTGAATGTCAAATATCATAAAGTAAAATTTTAAATGTTTATTCTTTTTTAAAACATCCGCCGCATCCAGCTTAAATTTGTCCAAGTTGGGTACGCCAGTCATTTTGTCAAAATATGTTGTTTTAAATAACATTTCTGACTGTTTTTTATGGCTCAAAGCAATATAAGTTAGTATTAAAATAAAAGTCAGAATTGTAAAAGCTGTTAAATACAAAGTGTAAAGTGATATGGTGTTTGCTTCTTTTGATATCACATCTTCTTGTACAAAAGAAAAAATGTACCAGCCATTAATATTTAGGGGGGAGTAGTGTAAAACCCATTTTTGCCCCTTATACTCAAACTTTGAATGACCTTTAAGATTTAGAGGAATATTGTTTGTAATACTGTTAATATCGTCGAATGATATTATTTTGGCTTCAGACAAATCAGAAAGGTTAGATAAACTTAATCCGTTGTCTATTGAGCTTGTAATTATCTCTCCGTCTTTGTTTAAAACGTATGTTAAGCCGCTGCTTTCGTAAGATGTAATAAATGCACTGCCTAGTTTATCTGCGTCATAAATTCCTATTAAAATACTTCTAATTTCATTGTCTACATAAACCGGCGTTGAAAACGCAACATAATCAATGTTTTCTGAAGGTGATAAAAAAGGTTCAGAAAGATATGTTTCACCAGAAAGAGCGTGGGTAAAGAAATCGTTTTTGGAAACATCATAAACTTTATTATCTTTACCAATTATAATACCATTTAAATCCGCTAGTAAAATGGATTTAAACTCGCTGTCTACCGTTGCATCGTTAATAATTTTTGAAACTGTTTCCGTATCAGCTTCATCTGTGTAAATAACGCTGTCTGCTATAACCTTTGATAATGATTTTATAATAAATGTTCTTTCATTTACTAAGGATATAAAGCTATGTCTTTGCTGCAGCATTATTTCATTAATTGTGTTGCAAGTATAATCAGACAAATTTTTGCTTATTGATCGGTTATATAATACAAAACCAGCTGTAACAACAGAAATCAGGACTAAAACACTGGCGAATATTTGTGTCGGTTTGAGCTTAATCATTTTTGTACCTTCCTTTAAAACAGTTATTCATTAACTGAAAAAACAGTGCTTTTATTTCTTCCAGTTTTTTTTGCGTTATATAAAGCGAGATCCGCCTTACTTATAAATTCATCTGTGGTTACTCCCGGATAAGGGATTAAGCAGCTGATGCCTATTGAAGCGGTTATAAATTCACTAATATCACTTTTCTCGTTTTGAATTTTTAAATCATTAATGTTATTATGCATTTTATCCGCTACAAAAGAAGCACCTTTAATATCTGTCTGAGGTAGTATTGCAATAAACTCCTCACCGCCGAATCTTGCTAAAATATCTGACGATCGAATTGTTGCTTGTTTAATTGCCTTGGAAACGTTTATTAAGCAATCATCTCCAGCTAGATGACCATATGTATCATTATAATTTTTGAAATAATCAATATCCAGAAGAAGTACGGAAACATATAGCTTGTTTCTTATACAATGGGCAATACAACTGTCAAAAGCCATTTTCATGTATCGTCTGTTATATAAACCGGTTAAATCATCTAAATATGCTTTGTCGGTAAGTTCATTTTTGTGCATATTCAACTTACTGGTCATTTTGTCGGAAATTCTAATTGTTCTTTTTGTTTGCTTAACGAACCTTTCAAAAGCCTTGTGTAGCTCAATATACTTCTGGTTATATTTTTTTTCTTCATCATTTAGACTTTCGATATATTTTTTTGCATCAGCAAGAATTATATCTTCTGTTTCAAACAAGTTTTCCACGGCATACCTCCTGTAGTCATATCGGAGCTATATCAATTCCGAAAATAAGATGATATAATATGATAAGCATTCGCAATTTAAACCCCAAAAGCGATATTTCATATAATCAAACTTACACTACTCTAATTATATAACTATATAAATAAATTACAATAATTATTTATAAAAAATAAAAAAATAACTATTCTTAATATCGGAATAGTTATCTGTGGTCTTAAGTATAAAATATTGAGAATAATTGGGTTATCAATATTTACTTATCACAAAAATTACAAGCTTGTTTTACAGCCCATGACTGATGTTCTAGAAACAGCTTTTGCTCACACTCTTCAACACTAAGCCACAAAAGCTCGCCGTCGTCTTCTGTGGGATTGCATACAAAATCTCCAATTGTTATAAAATAAAAATAACCTATTGCATGGAAATGACATTTATTTGTAGGGGACAAAAAATAATTAGCTCCTTTGCAAATAAATTTGCCAACATTAACGCTTAGACCTGCCTCTTCCAAACATTCTCTTTTAATACATTCTTCATGGGTTTCTTCGTTTTCAATTCCTCCGCCAAGGAGGAAATAACCTGTAGAAGCTTTTATTACAGGAATTTGCATTTTTTCGTTAAAGCCTATGGCGTAAGCGCATTGTCTTTCAAAGTATTCAATGTTTTCAATTTTTTTACCAAAGGTTTTTTCTAAGCTGCTCATTTGATTTTCCTCTTTTCAAATTTCAATTTGGTAACCTGCCGAAAGATATTCAATCTGCTCGCCTAAAACGGATTTTAAAGTTTGCATAGCTGTAAGCCCGGTGCAGTGGCAAGTATAATATTTAGTTTTTTTAGTTTTCATAATATTTGCGATTTCTATAATCAAATCTTTATTTTCAGATTTTTTTGTAGCAGGGTTAAATAAATGAAAGCCGGAAATAACAGTGTCAAGCTGTGTTCCTATTATTTCCTCTGCTTTTTTTTGAATGTTAATAATACCGTTATGGGCGCATCCAGAAAGTAAGGTGTATTTCCCGTTTTCATTAATTATTAAGTTTTGTTCATGGCGAAAATCATCCCTAACAAGCCCGTTTTCATTTTTTACGTATAGAGCTTTGTTGGAATTTGAAAAACATTCTCTTTCTGTTACACCGGAAAACAGCGTAAGACCGGTGTCTATAACATATTCATCGTCTGTTGAAACAATTTGTCCATATTCTTTTAATGAACTGTCAATCCCGATATATTTTGAAAATACCAGAACTTTTATCCTATAATCTTCAAAGGCAGTTTTATGAATAAAAATTTTTGCGGTTTTATTTTTTTGGAGAAATGTTCCTAATCCTCCGCCGTGATCAAAATGACCATGGGAAATAATTACTGTATCAACTTTTGCAATATCAATATTAAGCTTTTCAGCGTTATGAATAAAAAAATCGTTGGGTCCAAGGTCAAGTAATATTTTGTGGTTTTCTGTCTCAATATAAAAAGACAATCCGTGTACGTTTTTAAATTCAGATGATAAAGAAGTATTTTCCACTAAAGTAGAAATTTTCATTTTATACCCCTTTCATTATAAAAAACTTTCTTATTATGTAAACAAATCAAATTTTTCTATAGCTACGCAATCTTGCTTATCAAAGCAAATTTTAACTATCCACGGCATGGCATTTACAATGCCTTTAAAGTCTTCGTAACAGAAAAATTTATCATAATGATTTATAATTGTACTTAAAGCAGTTCCATGGCTGCCTATAACAATGTTTTTGCCCTCATATTCGTTAAGCACCACATAAAGTGCATCAATATTTCGCTTTTGCACTTCATATAGAGATTCTCCATCAGATAGTTTGAAACTAAAGTCGCTCCATTGTTTTTTAGAAAATTCTTCAAAGTCCTCAATCCACACACTATCAATTTTTCTTTCACGCAATCCTTCAATAGTAATTATAGAAAGACCAACTTCGTCCGTAAATTCTTTTATAGTATCAATAGAACGCTTATATGGGCTTGAAATTGCAATATCTATCCCCTTATCAGATAAAAATTTTGTTACTAATTTTCTGTCTTTTAATCCCTTTTCTGTTAACTCTCTTAGTCTATCGTCCCGGTTGTCATAATTAGGCTGTGCATGTCTTACAAAATATACTGTAGTCATATTTCCTCCTTATTATACTGTCTAAATAGCAAGCAGAAACTATTGTACTTTCTTTTTATAACCTTTATTATTTAACTGAAAGCCAAACTTTTCATATAAACCGCAAGCGGCTTTTCTTTCAGCTTCTGTAACCAAAAGCATTTGTGTGCAGTTATATTTCTTTGCCCCTTTTTCAAGCTCTGTTAACAAAAGCATTCCAACACCTTTTCTTCGTTGGTTTGCATCTGTAACCATATTTTCTACCAGCAGAAACGGGCGGCATTCACCATATAACTCTTTACATACAATGCCCATAACAGAACCGACTATTAACCCGTCTTCTTCTGCCCCCAAAAGAATATAATTGCTTTCTTTCTCCATTTCGTCAAATAGCTGTTCCATTTTAGTTATATCGGATTTTTCCCCCCAGAATTGTTCGTATAACTTTGAAAGCTGGGGCATATCGGTTTTTCTTAGTTCTCTAATTGTCATACCTTTTTCCTCCTCTATATTTTGAAAAGCTTTTTAGGGTTTTCATAGAAAAACATATCAGCGTACTCGCAAGCTTTGCTTATAGAAAACATTCCCTCATCAACCCGTTTTGCAAAAGCCTTTGCAACGTTTTCTTTAGCAATCTGCAAATGACCGTAAACACAGTCAATAGTAGGATAATCTCCGCCGAAAGCTATTATTTTGTTAAGGGGAAGCACTTCAAGCCATTCATACAGCGTATTTACTGCGGCATAAGGAGATATTATATGGGCCCAACACATGTCTACATACACATTTCTAAAATTTTTGCATAAAGCCGTCAAAACATTTTGAAACGGATAAGCTATATGAAATAAATCAAAATTTATATTTGGATACAATATAAATGTTTGGGCTAAGTCTGCCGGGTTGCTTCGGTTTATATAATTTGCATTAAATGTCTGTAAACCTGTATGAATTTGCACTGTTATATTAAACTCAGAAGCAATACCCATAATGTAATGAAACATATAGTCCGAAAAATCCTTCTCTCTGAAACATGGGGCGTCTAAATATTTCTGTTCAAAAGCCCGTTCTTTTATAAGGCTTATTTCATTATTAAATATTTTCTCTGCTTTATTGTATTGAGACAGCTCAAAATTCAAGTCTCTGTTATAAGCACAACAGCACTTGAATATTTTGTAGCCATTATTTAAAATCATACCTATAATATAATTTTTGCACGTATTAAGCCAACCCTCAAAAGAAGAAATAGATTTTCCGCATACACCTTCTATATGTATAAACTCCTCAATGTTCGGGCAAATAAACCTGTCCATGTAAAGGGCAGGCTCAAATATTTCCAGGTCAACACTTCCTCTGTTTTCTTCAACTGTTATGGCTTTTTCAATATTACACATATCATTTAAAATATAAGAAAATCTACCCGGTTCTAAAGTTTTTTTAAATTCGTTGTCCATTTGTAATATTGTTTTATGGTTTATGCCGTCGATACCATAAATATCTTTTGCGACTATTTTTATTACCCTGTAAAACCCGGAGTTTTCAATATATTTATGAAAAGGCTCATAAATTTTCCATTTATATTCTATATCGTAATTATGGCTCATGAGTTTATTAAAATCTTCTCTCGTCATGCCGGCGCTTATTAAGTCCGACCCTGTATAAGAGGCGAAAATTTCCGAAAAAACATCATTGTTTTTTTCTCTTAAGTTTTCATTTTCCGGCAAATGCTCATGAGTATCAATAATCTTTATCTCATTTAAATATTTAAGAATTTCTTTGTATGTATTCACTGTAATAATCCTTCCGTATCAAAATAATAACAAAGCGTATGCCGCCCAGCATACGCCTGTATAATTTAATTGAATGCAAGTTGGTTTTATAATTGCCCTTGTTTTTCGCATACAGTTCTAAAATCCTGTTCAACCTGTTTAAATGCCTCAAGAACTCTTGGGTCAAAGTCTTCAGGTTTTGTTCTGTTGTCTCCGACTAAAATAATATCCATAGCTTCCTGATGAGTAAATGCTTTTTTATAAGGTCTTTCGCTTGTTAATGCGTCATATACGTCTGCCAAAGCCACAATCCTTGCGGAAAGCGGTATTTCCTCTCCTTTAAGCCCTAGTGGATAACCCGTTCCGTCATATTTTTCATGGTGAGCTTCCGCTATTTCAATTGATATTCTAAGCCAGTTTGTGGCTTGGCTTAAAATACTATCCGTTTCTTTTAATAAGTCAGCACCGATTAAAGTATGATTTTTCATGAGGTTATATTCTTCATCAGTCAGCTTTGCATTTTTTTGCAAAACGCTGTCGGGGATACCAACCTTGCCAATATCGTGCATTGGTGAAAACGAAACTGTTTTTTCAATATATTCTTTTGTAGTTAGATCCGGGTTAAGCCATAAATATTTGTCCCCAAGAAGTTTTGTATATTCCTTTATTCTTCTTATGTGGTCTCCGGTTACGTGGTCTCTGTTTTCAGCTAACATGGACATTCCAACGATTATGGCATCTCTTGAACTGTTAACTTCATGAGTACGCTTAACAACAAGGCTTTCAAGACCGTCCTTATACATTTTTAGCTCTAAATAATTCCTGACTTTTATTTTTACAATAGCCGCATTATAAGGCTTTTTAATATAGTCAACGGCACCAAGCAAAAGCCCATTCTCTTCGCTTTCTATATCGGATTCCCCCGTTACAAATATAACGGGGATCTCCGCAAGCTTAATATCTTCTTTCATCTGCTTTAACACTTCAAACCCGGACATTCCAGGCATTGAAATATCTAAAAGCACTATATCCGGCATTTTTTTCTGCATACTGGCAAGAGCCATTTTTCCGCTTAACGCAACCATAACGTTATATTGATCCGAAAGTATTGAAATAAGCGAATCCACGTTTTGTTTTACGTCGTCTACAACCAGCACCGTATTGCTTTTGTCTCGCATTATTTCACTCCTTTATAATTGAGTCTAGTATCTCTAAAGCGGAATCAAAATCGTAATCTTGTGTAAGCTTATACAGTTGCTTTAGCGCATCATTGTCTACGCCGTCCCATGTTTTCCTCTTCATTATATCAATAATCCTGGACGAAGCAATAGGGTCATACCCTTGCATCGCTTCCCTTAACTCTGTTATTAATTGTACAAATTCTTCATAAAATCCGGCTTCAACAACTTCACTTTCTTTATCCAAAAGTGCGTTTTCAATTTTGTCTTTCATAAATATAATTAAATCTAACAAATCTTGATACTGTTTTTTGTCTGGCTTATCGTCTCGAAGCCCCTGCTCAAACTGCTGTGTAAGCTTATAAATGTTATCAACAGCCAAATTACCGGAAACACCCTTAAGCCTGTGTACACTTGATTTTGCCATTTCAATATATTTTACAACCTCTGTGAAAGGTGGCAAAGCGTTTTCTAAATCTTTGGCAAATTCAATTAAAGAGCGTTTATATAATTCGGACTTGTTGCCAAAACGGGCAAGCCCTGTTGCAATGTCAACACCTTCAATATAAGGTATATTGTCAATCTCGTTTTTCCAGGCCTCATCGTCCTCTTTTGCCCTTTTATCATCCGGCAGCCATTGAACTAAAATGTTGTGCAACTCCTCAAAGGAAATAGGCTTGGTAATATAACCATCCATGCCTGCATCGTAACACTTTTTAACAACTTCCGCCATAGCATCGGCTGTTAAGCTAACGATAGGAGCATTGCCGTATTTTTCGGGATTTTGCTTTATAGCAATTGTTGTTTCATAACCGTTTAATACAGGCATTTGCAAATCCATAAAAATCAAGTCAAATTTTTGTTTTTCAAGTGTTTCCAGCCCTATTTGTCCGTCATCGGCAAAAACGGCTTTAATTCCAAATTGATCCAGCATACCGTTGGCAACTTCTTGGTTAAGCTTATTATCTTCACAAACAAGAACGACAACATTCTTAAATTTAGTAAACTTTGTTACTTGAAATTTTTTCTTTTCTTTAAGTTTGCCTTCAGGGTCGAGCGCAACCGCAACTTTTCTAACAAACTCTGAAGGGATAAACGGCTTTTCAATAATATCGGAAAAACCGCTGTTTTTAATATCAACTCCAATAAGCTCTCTTTGGTAAGCTGTAACTAAAACTAATTTAGGGGCATATTCCATTGACTGAATTTCCAATGATGTCTGAACACCGTTCATGCCACCTAAAACATAGTCCATAATTATTAAGTCGAACCTTATTCCTATTTCCATATATCTGTTAATCGCTGAAATTGCTTCTTCGCCAGAATTTACACAAGTAACAACTGCATTATTTTGAGTTAATATCTTCTCAATAATTTGCAGTGCAAATTTTTCGTCATCTACAACGAGAATTCTTTTGCCTGTTAAAAGCGGGCTTGAACATAACACTCCGTAAGTCTCGTTATTATCAGTAAGCTTAAATGGAATTATCGTCTTTATTGTGGTGCCCTCATTAGGTTCGCTTTCAATATACAGTTCCCCGTTCATCAGCTCGCAAACCTGTTTTGAAATAGCCATGCCAAGACCAGTTCCAGAATATTTCTGTTGGGCCTCATTATAAATTTGTTTAAAAGGCATAAATATTTTTTGAAGCTGCTCTTTATCAATACCAATTCCTGTGTCTGTTACAGTAAATAGTATTTTTACTTCGCCTTCTTTAGTTTCCTTATCATCCAAAACTTCAACAGATAAAATAATATATCCTTTATCAGTATATTTTGCAGAATTATCCAAAAAGTTCTTTAGAATCTGCCAGAGTCGTACTTTATCTGCAAACAAATATCTCGGTATGTTGTTTGCAACATTTAGTAAAAGCTCTACCGGTTTACCCTCTAACCTAGGGGTAACAACCAGAAGGGCAGAATTTAATATTTCTTCTAACTCAAATTCCACAGGGAATAATTCCATTTTTTCCGCTTCAATTTTAGATAAATCCAAAATATCATTAATAATTTGCAGCAAGCTTTTCGCCGCATTTGATATTTTTTTAAAAATATTAAATACTTCGTTGGTATGAGCTTTTCTTAGCTCAATATCTGTAAGGCCTATAATAGCGTTCATAGGTGTTCTTATTTCATGGCTCATGTTAACAAGGAATTTGCTTTTAAGCTCGTTTGCTTCCTTTTCTTTTTTGGCAGCGTTAATAAACATTTGCGCTTGTTCACGCTCTTTAGTAATATCTTTTATTATGCACAAAGAAGCTAAACTGCCCTTATAATTGATTCTGCACCCAACAATTTCAGAATCAAAAATATTTCCGCAATTAGTAACAAGCTTGCAATCCTGTGAAGAAAATATTTTATTAGTAAGAAGCCCGTTATTAATTTTGTCAAGAATATCTTGGGAACTTCCTCCTTCAGCGTCTACAATATCAAAAATTGCATCTGGAGAGCAATTCAACGCTTGGCTATTGCTGTCATATTCAAAAAGTCTTAGATATGCATTGTTAACATAGTCAATAGTATTATTTTCAAGGTTGTGCACTCTTACAGGGAAGGGGAGTGAATCAAGAAGAACCTGCATATCCTCGTGAGCCGTTTGCAGTTCGTCTCGTTGAAGTTCATTGCTTTCAATGTCAATTCCCCATAAAATAAATGCTTTTTCATGTTCATATTCAATTGATGAAAAATTGCAATGAAAGCGGTGTATTTCTCCGTTTATCATTTTATATCTTATTATTAAGTCTTTAACAGCTTTAAAGTTTTTAAGCTTTTCAAACAAATCTTCAAATTCGGAAATATCCGCATAAAAATCTTTAACGTCGCTTCCAATATCAACACCTAAGAAACTTTTCATATATTCATTTGTTTCAACGACAATATCATCAATTGTTAGCAAAAACGCAACAGGAGCTGTGTTTAATATTCTTTCCGTTCGCTCTTTAATCTCAATTATTGAGGCGTCTTTTATTAACATTTCCTCTGCAGTATGAAGATTTTTTTGCATTTCTATAAGCTTTTTATTTGTTCTGCTAGTTAGACGTAAGAATATCAAGAGACCAAATATTGTTAGAACGCTTAATACAATAATCGTTAATGCGGCTATTGCAAATTTTCTGTCTGTTTCCCAAATAGTTAATGTTTTATTTAAAATTATGGCATCTTCAGGAATTTTGTGTTTTGGGATTTTATAATAATCTAGCTGTTTTTGGTCAAAAAACCACTTGTTTGCGCTGGAATCATGGGTAGTAACAGGAATATCCTTAACATCTGCGCCGGCTAATACTTTTTTAATTAAAGCATTAATTTCAAGACCATATTCTTTATAATCTACAGCTTTACCTCCAACGCCGCCATAACCGTTATTAGTAGAAAATAAATTAAAAATAGGCTTTTCACAATTATTCTTTAAAAACTCCATCATCATATCCTGGGTATAATATAAACCATCGGAGTCAACAAAATAAGAGCCTACAAGCACTATTGAATTTTCCGGCAAATTTTTTAATTGTTGCTGGAGCATGGCAAAAGACATATTTTCACTATATGTTACCGGCGGAAGGTTTTCAACATCCGCAAGCTGCTGTTCAATGCGCTGCTTAGTAAGAACACCTTCTAAAGTATAGTCGTTTAAAACATAAATACTTTGGGTTTCCGGAAAAAAATCCAGCATTAACTCTACGGTTTCTTTAGCGGAAATATCTTTAACAATACCAGAGAAATAACCTTCAAACCCACTTATGTCGTCTATGCTAAAATTTGTAAGTTCAGATAAAATTACAGGGCTGTTATTAAAATAAAGGTAATAATAATCTTTAATGAAATTTAGTGCTTCATTACCGGATATAACGATAACCGGCGACTCTCTCGTCAAAAAGTCCTGTCTTAAAATATTGGATAGATATTTATTTCTTTCCACAGAATTAGCAAACCTTTTAGAATCAAGCAACGCCTGAATAAATTCAACGTTTAAGTCATGCACGAAAGAGGCGTCAAGGGCTTCATAAAGCTGGCGATCTCTTAAAATATCCTGATTATAAGATGAAATGTAAAGAATTGATTTTTTTTGGCTGAAATCTTGTGAAACACCTTTTAATATGTTATCAAGCTTTCCGTTTGCCGTCATAATTGAAAGCTGCATTGTTAATAAGTTTACCAAATTAGCATATTTTTTGTTTAAATATGCGAAAGCCGGAACAGACTCAAGTGTTCCGCAAAAATAAATCTCGTTAGGAATAAGAAATTTTTCGTTTGTTTCGCTGCCATGAACGATGACATCTGTTTCACCTGTTAAAAGGCTATCAAATAGCTCTGGCACATTATCCTTATATAATATTTTGTTTACGCCTTTTGGCAATTTAGACTGAGTATAAGGTTTATCAGACAAAAGCCCTATGGTTTTTCCATTTAAGTCATCCCAGTTTGTTATAATTAAATTCTGGGTGGAATAGCAGTTAAAGTCATAATTACCAATAGCAATCGGCACTTTTACTAAATTTTCGTAAGTACTCTCAATATCCGGAGCAGGAGAAACAATACCATCCATTTCGTTGTTATTTGCTAGTTCATATGTAACAATAGTCTTATAACAGGAAAATGTAGTATTATATCCTAACTCTTTAAATGCTGCATACAAAATACGGTCAGTTGAGATAGACCTATCATCTGATATAGCGAAATTAATAGTTTTTTCGCTGGTGGACACCCTTGCAAATGCAAATACAGGGTTTAATAATAAAATTATTGCAAATAACAGAGAACCGACCTTTTTCATAATCAAACCTCCGTTCGGTTGATAACTATATTAATTCTGGACTTGGGATACATAAAAATTACGAACTGTATCTGAGCGGATACTTTTTATAAAATCAGCATCTTTCTTTTCTAAATTATATATTAAAGCCATACTAATTATGCTTTGCCGCCATTCTCCGTTTTTAATTAGATTTTCTGCACAAAGCCAGTTAAAAAAATCGTCATTGTTATTTGTGTAAATGTAAATACGATAGGCTATATGTCGTATAAACTCAATATAGCCTAAATCGTAAACACCTTTTTGTATAATTCTGACAATACTATTCTCATCTAAAATGTTCCATTTCTCAAAAAAACAAGCAATATCTTCCGAACAATACCAATGATGTAAAGGGTTATCATGTTTTGTTTTTTCCCAAAGCAAATAAGCCGCCACTTTTGTTTTTTCAATCAACGTTTCTTTCATTGATAAGCCCTCCATTATTACTGCTCTAAAGTAGATAGCTGATTAGTTGCCCTTGCTTTAAACTGAGAATTTGGAAAATCATTATTTATCTTATCAAAATTAGCTTTTGCCGTTTCATTATCCCCCTCATTTTTTGCTATCATGCCTAAGTGGAATATAATTGAATCTTTGTAGGATGCATTGTCTGAGGCATATTTTTCTGCTTTCTCAAATATTGTTTTAGCATCTTCATATTCATTTAAATTATATTTGTTAACAGCGTCTTGATGAAGCTTTTGAGATGCGGCCGGATACGCTTGTAGCCTAAGTTCCTGAGCAACAGAAACAGAGCTTGCCGGTAAATTCGTTAAATCCAGGGCGAACAATATATCAGCGGCTTCTTCAAATTTTTCTTCATTAACAAGCTGTTGAGCATTTTCAATTTTTTGTAGCTTATCCTGCAAAGTTGTTGCTCTTGTATATTCAACGTTTTCTTGAATTAATTTTTCATTTTCTGTTTGCAAAGCTAATAATCTTTTGTCTAACCTGTCTTTTTCATCTTTATATTCCGTTTCAGCAGTTTGAAGCCTTGCGTTTAGGTTTGTAATATCCGCATCTTTTTTTTCAATTGCCCCCGGCAATACTAAAATATAGAAAATAGCAAGAGAACACAAAACCCCGACAACAAAGGAAATAATTTCGTAAAGGGGAAATGTATGCCCAAAGCTTCCACTATCTTTAGGCAGTAAAGAAGTGAATTTTTTACCGTCAATAGGTGTGTTTTTTACACTCCTAATGGGCACAGGTCTTACTTTTGACGGAAAAAGCTCTTTGTAATATCTAATGGCAATTGGGTTGTTTATGTCTAGAGAAAGAACTTTTTCAGTAAGCTCCTGGGCCTTTTGTTTGTCTTTTTGTATTAAGTAACAAAGAGTAAGCAAATTTAAGGCATCAACAAATTCCGGGTTTATCTCAATAGCCTTTTTAAGCTGTATAATCGCCATATCATCGCTTTTTTGCCGTAAATAATCAAGTGCCATATTATACATTTTAACAGAATCGTTTAATATTTCTAGCTGGCGGCTTTCTTTTTGCAAAATTTGCATGTAATTTAATGCAAGATTATTTTCACGCAAAAGTGAACCGCTAATAACCCATTGTTTTAAAGCGTCTCCGATTCTTCCCACAGCAAAATAAATAAGCCCAAGTAAGTTCCTGGCTATTGTATTGTTTTTATTAAAATCAATTGATTTTGTTAAACTTTCAATTGCTCCGGACAAATCATTTGCTTTTGCCTGAGAAAGCCCCTTGTTATAAAGTAAATCGGAAATATTTGTTGTTTTTGTAAATAATATTGGGTCTACGCCGCAATACGGGCACATTGCTTCATAACCCATTTCATAACTGCAATTAGGACAATTCACAAAACATTACTCCCTTTCAATGGAAATTTGTTTTGTGATGTATTGCAACAAATCCATCACATCTTTTATTTCATCAGTCTGGACGGCTCTTTCTACTTCATCCATGCCCATTATGGGTTTATATTTATTAATTTCTTCTTTAAAATCAATCATATAAGCCTCCCTTTCCCGAATTATTCAAATTTAAACAAATAGCATGATAATTCAGGTGCAAATATTTTAGATTCGCACCTGATACTAGTTTCAAATATATTATACACTTTTTAATACTCAAAATACAATAGTTATTTATTTAATTGCTCTAACTGTTTAATTACATTTTGCAGCATTCCGTTATATTTTGTGCGTTTTTCTTTTTCTTCTTCAATAACTTTCTCCGGAGCTTTATTTACAAAACCTTCGTTTGAAAGCTTTTTATCAATACGCTCAACTTCTTTTATTAAATTTCCTTTTTCTCTTGTTAAACGTTCAATTTCTTTGTCAATATCAATCAGGTCTGCAAGAGGCATATAAGCCACTGCATTTTCAATAACAACAGGTACAGCGTCTTCGCCAATGCCTGTTTTGTCCATCTGCACGTCAAATTGGCTTCCGTAAGTGATAAGCCCCATAAAATCTTTGCTATTTTCAAATATACTTTTAATTTCATTATTTTGACATACAATGAAAACCTTAACTTTCCGAGACGGCGCAACGTTCATTTCTGTTCTGACAGCACGAATACCTTTAACTAATTCCTTAATTATAGAAACTTCCTTTTCTTCTTTATGGAAATTCAAGCTATCATCATATTCCGGCCAGCTGGAAACCATAATACTTTCCTCATCTGACTGAATAGAAGTAAATATTTCTTCAGTTATAAACGGCATATATGGGTGTAATAGTTTAAGTGCAGTAATTAAAACCGTTTTAAGTGTCCAAAGTGCCGTTTCCCTTGTTGGGTCATTTATATTGTAAAGACGTGGTTTAACCATTTCAATATACCAGTCGCAATATTCGTCCCAAATAAAGTCGTGAATTTTAGAAACTGCAAGCCCAAGCTCGTAATTATCCATGTTTTCAGTAACATCACAAACAAGTGAGTTAACTTTAGACAATATCCATTTATCAGTTGGTGTTAGGTCATTTATACCTGCTTTTGGTTCGTCTTCCGGCAAATTCATTAAAACAAAACGTGAAGCGTTCCAAATTTTATTTAAGAAGTTACGGTTTGCTTCAACTCTTTCTGGGTAATATCTGGAATCGTTTCCGGGTGAATTGCCTGTAACGATTGTAAGTCTTAAAGCATCTGCACCGAAGTTTTCAATAAAATCAAGAGGGTCCACGCCGTTACCCAAGGATTTACTCATTTTGCGCCCTTGTGAGTCTCTAATAAGCCCATGGATAAACACGTCTTTAAAAGGTAATTCTCCCATTTGTTCAATGCCGGAAAATACCATTCTAACAACCCAGAAAAATATTATATCGTAAGAAGTTACAAGCACGTCTGTGGGATAAAAGTGTTTTAATTCCTCTGTTTGGTCTGGCCACCCTAAAGTCGAAAACGGCCAAAGCGCAGAAGAAAACCAAGTATCAAGGGAATCTTCGTCTTGGCTCAACTTTTCATAACCGCATTTTGGGCAATTACTAGGCATTTGCTTAGAAACAGTAACCTCACCGCATTTTCCGCAGTAAAACCCAGGGATTCTGTGCCCCCACCATAATTGCCTTGAAATACACCAATCATGTATATTTTCAAGCCAGTTTAAATATATTTTTCCGAATCTTTCCGGAACGAAGCGAAGCTTCCCTGTTTTATAAGCTTCTATGGCAGGTTTTGCTAAAGGTTCCATTTTAACAAACCACTGCTTTTTAAGAAGCGGTTCAACAACGCAGCTGCAACGTTCGTGAATACCTACTGCATTTTTAATATCTTCAACTTTAACAAAAAGACCCAATTCTTTAAATTTTTCAACAATAAGCTTTCTTGCCTCAAATCTGTCAAGCCCAGCATACTCCCCGGCGTTTTCATTCATTGTGCCGTTGTCGTTCATAACATTAATTCTTGGCAAGTTATGTCTTACGCCAACTTCAAAGTCGTTCATATCATGGGCAGGCGTAATCTTAACAACACCTGTGCCGAAGTCCTTTTCAACATAAGAATCGGCAACAACAGGAATTTCACGGTTTACAATTGGAACAACCGCAGTTTTGCCCACAAAGTTTGTATATCTTTCATCTTCTGGGTTTACGGCAATAGCAGTGTCTGCAAGAATTGTTTCCGGCCTTGTTGTAGCGAAGCATAAAAACTCGTTTGTTCCTTTAATAGGATATTTAAAATGATAAAATTTGCTGTCCGAATCCTGATGGCTTACTTCCGCATCAGAAATTGTTGTTAAGCATTTCGGACACCAGTTTATAAGCTTTTCTCCTCGGTAAATAAGCCCCTTGTTATAAAGGCGTAGGAAAACTTCCAAAACTGCGTTTGATAAACCTTCGTCCATAGTAAAGCGGACTCTTTCCCAGTCGCAGGAAGAACCGAATTTTCTAAGCTGCAATAAAATTTGATTTCCGTATTTTTCTTTCCAGTCCCAAGCCCGTACCATAAAGGCTTCACGCCCGATTTGCTTTTTGGTAAGTCCTTCTTCCGCCATTTTATCTACTATTTTAACTTCTGTAGAAATGCTTGCGTGGTCCGTTCCGGGTATCCATAAAGCATTAAACCCGGCCATTCTTTTCCATCTAATTAAAATATCTTGAAGGGTATTGTCAAAGGCATGGCCCATATGCAAATGGCCTGTAATGTTTGGCGGCGGCATAACTATGGTAAATGGTTTTTTACTTTTATCTATCTCTGTATGAAAGTATCCTTTTTCAAGCCATTTTTCATAAAGTCTATCTTCAACATCACGATGATTGTAGTTTTTGGCAAGTTCTTTTCTCATGTGCTCCTCCTAAAAATACGCAGCCTATAAAATTATGTGAAAATTGCTCCGAAATTTAAGCCTACTAAAGCGGCTTTTTTGACTTCGTTGAGCTCACATTAAAATATAAGAATGATAGCATAATTTAGATATTTATGCAACAATAAATATATGATATTG
>CAZJGG010000025.1:0-39470 GCA_964545475.1 uncultured Eubacteriales bacterium
GACCTTTCGGCTTCGTTAAGTCAATCCTTATTGCAATAACTTTTGTAATATTTCGTTTACTAAAGCTGGGTCGGCTTTACCCTCGGTTTTTTTCATAACAACCCCTACAAACCTTCCAAAAACTTTTGTGTTTCCGTTTTTATAATCGGTTACAAGTTTTTCGTTTTCATTAAGAGCCTGTTTTGCGGCTTCAATTATTAAGCCTTCGTCGTTAATCATGCCAAGGCCGTTTTCTTCCACATATTTTTGAGGGTCTATATCTTCTTTATAAATTTTGGCGAAAATTTCTTTTGCAGTAGCTCTGTTAATTGTTTTGTCAATAACAAGCTTAATAAGCCCTGCAATTTTTGCGCCGTCAATTTTAACGTCTTCTATTGTTGTTTCGCCTTTTATTGTGCTCATTAATTCTCCTAAAAGCCAGTTAGAAACTTCTTTCGGGTTGTCACAATGTTTTACCGTTTCGTCAAATATATCTGAAAGGTTTTTGCTTGATGTAATAATGTCGGCATCATATTGAGGAAGCCCGTATTGTTCCACAAGCCTTTTGTTTTTCTCATGGGCAAGCTCCGGCAGGCTTGATTTTATTTGCTCAAACCATTCGTCGTCAATAATAACAGGCATAATATCCGGGTTTGGGAAATAGCGGTAATCCGTTGCATTTTCCTTGTTTCTCATGGAAAAACTCATGCCTTTGGCATCGTCCCAGCGCCTTGTTTCCTGAACAAGCTTCTCGCAGCCGGTTGTAAGAGCATCTATATGCCGCTCTGCTTCGTATTCAATGGCTTTTGCAATTGCCCTTAAAGAGTTCATGTTTTTCATTTCCGTTCTTGTGCCGAATTTTTCTTCTCCGGCTTTTCTTACAGAAAGGTTAACATCGCAACGCATAGAGCCTTCGTTCATTTTGCAGTCGGAAACTCCGGCAAAAGTTAATAACTGCCTAAGTTTTTCTAAGTATGAAATAACTTCATCAGCGCTTCTAAAATCCGCTTCGCTTACAATTTCCACAAGGGGAACGCTTGCTCTGTTATAATCCACTAGGGAAGAATCTGTCCATGGCTCATGTACAAGCTTTCCTGCATCTTCTTCCATATGAATACGGTTAATTCTTATTGTACGTTTGCCCTCAGATGTTTCAACCTCTATATGACCGCCTTTGCATATAGGAGAAAAAAGCTGGGTAATTTGGTAACCCGTTGATAAATCGGGGTAAAAGTAATTTTTCTTTTCAAAGGTGTTGTACCTTGAAATTTCGCAGTTTGTAACAAGCCCGGCTTTAACAGCAAGTTCTACAACACGTTTGTTCATTACAGGAAGCAACCCCGGCATACCGGCACATGCTGGGCATACGTTTTCGTTGGCATCTGCTCCGAATTTTGCGGAACATGTGCAAAATATTTTGCTGTTTGTAGCTAGCTCCACATGTACTTCAAGCCCCATTACAAGTTCATAGCTCATAAAGCGCCCTCCTGTTCAAATTTTTTGGCTAAGGTGTATATTTTACTTTCGTCAAACTGTTTAGCAATTATGTTAATACCGCCGTTTTTATAAGGAACTGCCGTTGCAGGCGAGCCTGTAAGGTTGGCAAGAGCAGTATATTTAGTGTTTTCAAATGTAGGCTTACAGTCTTTCATAGTTTCACCCAAGCCGTAGGCTTCTCCCTGGTAAGCGGAGGTTATTATAACGTCATAGCTTTCAAAAGCTTTTTCAATATTTTGCTTCATTAACCCTCTTATTTTCATGGACTGGTTGTAAAAAGGCTCGTATTGCCCTTGTGACAGCACATATGCGCCCATCATAGCGGCTTTTTTAGCTTCAATGCCGAAAGCCTCTGTCCGTGAATTTAAGTACAGGTCGTTTACACCACGGAAGTTTTCCGTGCGGTAACCGAATTTTATACCGTCGAAGCGGGTGATGTTATTGCTGGATTCGCCATAAGAGATGATATGGCTTACTGCTGAAATATATTTATAAAGGGGAAAATCAATATATTCTACGGTGAAACCTTGGTTTTCAAGACCTTTCACTATTTTTTCGCAATCTCCGCATAATTCTTTTATTACGCCGATTTTTCTAATTTCAGCTTCTTTATATTCATAACTTTCATTTTTATAACTTGTTCCGTCTTTAGGGTCGTAGCCGGATATAACTGACAAAGCAGTGTAACCGTCTTCAACAGAAGCAGCAGTAACGCCGATTTGCTCCATTGAGGATGTATTGGCAATAAGCCCGAAACGGGAAACTGTGCCGTAAGTGGGTTTAATAAAACATACTCCTGCTTGAGCGGCAAGGCGGCGGCTTTCCCCCATAATATCGCTTCCGAAAGCAAGAGGAATAATGCCGGAAGCAACGGCTGCTGCTGCACCGGAACTTACTTTTTGCTGGTCAACAGGGTTTTTTGTTGCTCCTTTAAAGGAGTAATCAGTAGAATCTCCGAAACCAAGTTCGTTTATATTTGTTTTACCAACAATAATCATTCCGGCGTTTATAATACGCTCTACAACAGTTGCCCCAAAAGGCGGTTTGAAGTTGTAAAGCATTTTAGAACCTGCTGTGCACAATTCATCTTTTATTAAAATATTATCATCAATGGCAACAGGAACTCCGGCAAAAGGGGAAGTAAGTTTGCCGGAATCAATATCTGCCTGAACAGCTTCCGCTTGTTTAAGGGCGCATTCTTCGTTAAAAGAAATAAAGCAGTTAGATTTATCCTCTTTTATAAGTTTAATGCTTTGTTCCACAGCTGTCTTAACGGTTATTTCTTTTTTCTTTATTTTTTCAGCTAAAGTAATGGCTGTAATTTTTTTATCCATATCTAAACTCCTTACTCTAAAGTTTGCGGAACTTGGAAATAGCCGTCGTTTTGTTCCGGCGCATTTTTAAGGATTTCTTCTCTTGGTATTGTTTTTATAGTTATGTCCTCACGCAAAACGTTTGTAAGAGAAGTAACGTGAACTAGAGGTTTAACCTCAGTAGTGTCTACCTCGCTTATTTTTTTAAACTGGTTTGTTAAATATATAAAATCTTCTAATATTTTTTCTCTTTCATTTTCGGGCAAATCAAGCTTAGCAAGCCCTTCAAGCTCAATAATCATTTCTCGGTTCATTTCCATAAGTTCAACTCCTATCTGATTCTTATATGAACTTCTTTAAGCTGGTGGTCCGTAACAAAGTTTGGAGCGTTCATTAATAGGTCTTGTGCATTGCCGTTAAGGGGAAAGGCAATAACTTCACGGATGTTTTCCTCACCAGTAAGAAGCATTACTATTCTGTCTACCCCGGGAGCCATGCCAGCATGAGGTGGTGCGCCGTATTGAAATGCATTGTATAATGCAGAGAATTTTTCGATTACCGTTTCTTCGCTATAGCCTGCAATTTCAAAAGCCTTTAACAAAATTTCCGGGCGGTGGTTACGAACTGCGCCGGAAGAAAGCTCAACACCGTTGCAAACAATGTCGTATTGGTAAGCCAAAACATCCAGAGGGTTTTTAGTTTCAAGGGCTTCCATTTCCCCTTGTGGCATTGAAAATGGGTTGTGGGTAAAATCTATTTTCCGGGTTTCATCATTTATTTCAAACATTGGGTAATCAACAATAAAGCACATTTCAAAGCAATCGTCTTTTATTAAACCAAGTCTAGAACCAAGCTCCGCTCTTATTTGACCTGCAAGCTTAGAAACTATTTTTGCGCCGTCGGAAATGAAAAATAAAGTGTCTCCCTCTTTTAAAGAGAGCATTTTTATTAATTCCTGCTGTTTTTCTTTGGATAAAAACTTAACTATAGGACCTTTAAGCTCCATGCCCGGCAAAATCGAAATATACCCAAGCCCTTTCATACCAATTTCCATAGCGTATTTAAGCATATTCTCAAAAAATGACTTCGGCATTTTAACGCAGTCCGGAGCGACAATACCACGAACCGGCTTATTTTTAAATGGCATAAAATCTACTTCTGCAAAAAAGTCGGACATATCTACAATTTCAAGAGGGTTGCGTAAATCCGGCTTATCCGTTCCGTATTTAAGCATACTTTCTTTGTATGGTATCCTTTTAAAAGGCAGAGCAGAAACTTTTTTGTCTGAAAAATTAGTAAACGTATCGTAAATTACTTTTTCGGCAACGTTTAAAACTTCTTCCTGGGTCGCAAAAGCCATTTCAAAGTCAAGCTGATAAAATTCCCCGGGGCTTCTATCAAGCCTTGCATCTTCGTCTCTAAAACATGGGGCAATTTGAAAATATTTATCAAAGCCGGAAACCATAAGCAACTGCTTGAAAATTTGTGGCGCTTGAGGCAAGGCATAAAACTTGCCGTGGTGTTTGCGGCTTGGTACTAAATAATCCCTTGCGCCCTCCGGTGAAGAAGAAGTTAAAATAGGGGTTTGCATTTCCATAAAGCCTAAGTTTTCCATAGTTTTGCGTAAATGGCTAATAATTTTAGAACGCATAACAAGGTTGTTGTGAATTTTATTGTTTCTTAAATCTAAATACCTATATTTAAGTCTAACGTCTTCTCTTGTGTTTGTAGACGTATCAATATCAAAGGGAAGCATATTTTTTGCATTGCCAAGTATTTTAATGCTTTCAACCCGAACTTCTACATACCCCGTAACGATTTTGGGGTTTATAGTTTCCGCATCTCTTTCAACAAGCCTGCCCTCAACGGATATTACTGTTTCTTTGTTTAAATTTTTTGCAGCGTCCTCATTATTGAAAACAATTTGGGTTACACCGTAATGGTCACGTAAGTCTACAAAAATTATGCCGCCATGATTTCGTACAGTGTCTACCCATCCTGCAAGCCTTACTGTTTCGTTAATATTTTGTTTGCTAAGCTCGTTGCAATTGTGAGTTCTGTAAATATTTTGCATATTAACCTCCTAAAATTTCAAGGTAGTGTCTTAAATAATGTTTTAAGACAAACCTGAATAAATAAAAAACGCCCCGAAAAAATTTTCATTTTTTCGGGGCGAGAATATTAAATTCCCGCGGTGCCACCCGTATTGACGTTAGTACCAACAAAAACAAAACAGTACTAAAAGGTAAGTCCACTTAATTAAAAATATTAAATTGTAATAAAAAGTGTTGCTCTCCCTACTACTTGCTTAAACGGTGCTTTCAGCCGGTGACACCGAATCTCTTTTAAACGTTCCGGAAAGGGGAGGTCTTTTTACTTTAAAAGCTTTACTCTGATAAATTATGATTATTAAATCACAATTTTATTCATCTGTCAATAATTGGTTATAATTTTTTTAAATAATTAATCTCATCTTTAGTCAAATGCCTATATTTTCCCGTTTCTAAATCCCCTAAAGCAATATTACCTGTAGCTATTCGCTTTAAGTTAATAACTCTATGGGAAATTGCTTCGCACATTTTACGAACCTGCCTGTTTCTGCCCTCTTTTATTAAAATTTTAACAAGGGTGCTACGCTCGTCTCGGTTTACTATAAAAATCCTTGCCGGAGCGGTTTTATATTTGCCAACAACGCTGTCCTCTATATATAAGCCGGAGCGGAAGCTTTGCAGCTCTTGCTTTGATGGAAAGCCATCAATTTTGGCAAGATAAGTTTTTTCAACCTCGTGTTTTGGGTGTGTCAGCTTATAAGTAAGCGCACCGTCGTTTGTCATAAGCAAAAGCCCGGACGTATTATAGTCTAGCCTGCCAACAGGAACAAGCCTTGCGTTAACATTTTTTACAAGGCTCATAATGGTGGGGCGGTTCTGCTCGTCTTTAACCGTTGAAACATAACCAACAGGTTTATGAAGCAGTATATAAACAAATTTGCTTTTGCTTGAAACAGGCTTGCCTTCGTAGGTTACTTTGTCTTTCCATGTGTCTACTTTTGTTCCCAGCTCATTTACTAATTTGCCGTTAACAAAAACCTTGCCGTCAAGGATTTCCTGTTCGGCTTTGCGTCTTGCGCATATTCCGCAATCGGCTAAATATTTGGATAATCGTACTATCAATTTAAAAACTCCCGTGTAGAGCAATTTGACAAAACATTAACAGCAAACGTTTCACCGCTGTTCCTGCGAACATAGCTGTTTATGTTTTGTAAATAGCTATATAAATTAGAATACGTATTTAATGATAAAGCATAATCGCCGAACTTTAAGTCCAGCGATTAATTAATTTTAATGAATATTATATTGTTATGGTGTAGTATAGTCAAGTCAAATTTAAAATTCCAGCAGAACCAAATTTAAAACTCCGGCAGAACCAAATCTACTTCCTCGTTTGTACCAATTTCAAGCCAAGAGCCTATAGTTTTTTCGAGAGAAGTTTTAAGGTCGTGGCGGTCCGCTGTTGCGTCGGCTAAAATATCAATGACTTCTATTAATTGACCGTTTATATAAATTTTAGCCGTGCCGACTTTTTGGTCTTCCGTAATAGGGGCTCGTATAGTTTGGGGTAAATCCAGCTCCACAAAAATGTTTTCACGTTCTTCTTTGTTAAGAGGGAGGATTAAGCCGTCTGCATAGGAGGAAGTAATGTTGTCGGTTTTGGAACGTTCTATATTAATTTTGCCTGCAATTTCTTCTTTTTTAGCTATTTCTTTGTAGGCGTAATTATCAAAGCCGTAATTAATTATTTTTTTTGTGTCTGTAAACTTTTGCATTCTTCCGCCTGTGCCCCAGCCGCTTGCTAAAACAACGGTTATAAGCTCCATATCTCCGTGTTTTGCAGAGCCAACGAAACATTGCCCTGCTTTTCCAGTAAAGCCTGTTTTAACGCCGGTTGCTCCGGGGTATTCGTATAAAAATCTGTTTTTATTTATAATATTATAATGCCTTTTACTGCTTTGGAAGCTATGGTTTTTAGTTTGAATAATTCTTCTAAAATCCTGGTTTTGAAGAGCGTAACGAGTAATTTGAGCCATGTCGTAGGCAGTTGAATGGTGGTTATCGGAATCTAGACCGTTAGGTGTTTCAAAATCAGTGTTATATACGCCTAATTCTCGTGCTTTTTGTGTCATTTCCTTGCAAAATTTTTCAACGCTTCCGGAAATATGCTCCGCAATGGCAACGGCGGCATCGTTAGAGGATTCTAGCATTAATGCTAGCATTAAGTCTCCGAGTTTTACTTCTTCGCCTGCTGATAAGTAAAGTTTTACTTTCGGCGCAAGGGAGGCTCTGCGTGAGACTTTTACGTTATCGGACATATTGCCTTTTTCAAGGGCTAGAATGGCCGTCATAATTTTTGTTGTAGAAGCCATTGGAAGCTGAGTATAGGCGTTTTTTTCCCATAAAACTCTGCCGGTTTTAGCGTCCATAAGTATGGCGCCCATAGCGGCAACATCGGATTGTTTTATGTTATATGGCTTAACTTCCGCAGCATAAATGTTTTGACAAAACAGTAAACTCATTAAAAACAGCAGAAAAATTCGCTTCATAATTCTCTCCTTGTTTTATAAGGACCGCCGAAACGGCAGTCCTTATATGATTTACATTTATGTTTTGTCGAATTTAAACATAATATGCATATTTTTGATTTATGAAAAAAACTTCTCCTTATAACCCATGATGAAAACTAAAATTATAATTAACGGCAAGACATATGAAACATAAGTTCTTGCAAATTTCGGGAACTTTGGACCCTCTCCAGAATCTGCTTCTTCAATAAATTTATCCCAGCCCCAGCCTTTTTTCCAAGTACAGAATAAAATATAAACAACACAGCCAAGGGGTAAGATGTTAGAGCTTACAAGGAAGTCTTCAAGGTCTAGAATGCTGCCCAGTGGTGCGAAAGAGCTCCAAACATTAAAACCAAGAGCACATGGAAGTGATAAAATAATTATAGCAACAAGGTTTATAGCAACGGATTTTTGGCGGCTGCACCCTGTTAAGTCTATAGCAAAGGAAACAATGTTTTCAAAAACGGCAATAACAGTTGAAAGAGCCGCAAAAGACATAAACAGGAAGAATAATGAACCCCAGAACTGACCGCCGGCCATTGCGTTAAATATGTTAGGAAGTGTTACAAAAACAAGCCCAGGCCCTGCCCCCGGTTCAACGCCGAATGAGAAACATGCCGGGAAAATAATAAGACCAGCCATAATTGCAACAAATGTATCAAGTAGTGTAACGTTAATACTTTCGCCGAAAAGTGTTCTGTCTTTTGAAATATAGCTTCCGAAAATTGCCATGCTGCCCATACCAAGGCTAAGAGTGAAAAGAGCCTGGCTTAAAGCTGCATATGTAGTCGCCCAAACGCCGTTTGCCGCATAGTTTGCAAAGTTAGGCATTAAATAGAAGTTAAGACCTGCCCCGGAATTTGGAAGGGTTACGGAACGGATAGCAAGCACTACCATTAAAAGCAAAAGGCTTACCATCATAACCTTTGTAATTCTTTCAACGCCTTTTTGAACACCCATAGCACAAACGCCGAAAGAAACTAAACATACAACAATCATCCAAAATATAAGACCACCTGGGTTTCCAAGCATTCCGCCGAAATAAGCGCCGACTTCGTCTGGAGAAAGCCCAACTAAATCACCTTTAGCCATATTAAATAAATATGCAACCATCCAACCTGCTACAGTGGTGTAAAACATCATTAATAAATAATTACCTGCCATACCGAAAAATCCGAATATGTGCCATTTTGTACCTTTTGGTTCTAAAACTTTAAAAGATGTGGCAATACTTCTGCGGCTTCCACGTCCAACGGAAAATTCCATTGCCATAACAGGAACGCCAATGATTACTAGAAACAACAGATACACCAAAACAAATGCCGCACCTCCGAATTGCCCAACAATAAACGGAAAGCGCCAAACGTTTCCAAGGCCAATTGCACAGCCTGCAGAGATAAGAATAAATCCTAAACGGGTTGAAAACTTTTCTCTTTCTTGCATATATTTTTCCCCTCTCAAAGAAAATAATTGTTTTTAAATAATATTATAAATAAGTACAATTGGCAAGAAAATTTTTCAAATTTCATAAGTTTTAGTGATTTTTATTTTCAAAGCTTTAAAGTGAACAAGCTTTAGCTATTTGCAAAAACATAAACAGCTATGTTCGCGGAAACAGCGGTGAAACGTTTGCTGTTTCCGCTCCACACCTGTCAATGTTTTGTCAAATTGCTCTTTATGCATAAAACGGAGTTATATAGTTGTAATATGTCGGTAAAATTATGTTGACAAAAGCTTGTTATGTTATTATACTTTGATAGTCAAATGCTTTGATTATCAAAACAAATTTTTGGCACGGAGGTTTTTATGGACGATGCTTTGTTTATAATTAATAAGCTTATGGCTGATATATTTTATGATATATTGAAAATTGAAGAAATAGCGATTAAAAACAGCTCGTTCGACGATGTTTCCGTATCGGAAATTCATACTATAGAGGCAATTGGGCTTTTTGACAGAAAAACAATGGGAGAAATAGCCAAAAGGCTGGGGATAACCGTTGGAACTCTCACAGTTGCCATAAATCATTTGGTAAAAAAAGGTTATGTGCAACGGTTTAGAACACAGGACGACAGGCGAGTTGTTAAAGTGGGGCTTACCAAAAAAGGAAGAGTTTTATTCCGGCTTCATGACAACTTTCACAAAAAGGCAGCAAAGGAATCCATGTGTGGGCTTAATGATATTGAAATAAGAGCTTTAGCCAGCGCTTTAAGTAAAGTACACGCATTTTTACTAAAAAACTATTTGGGAGCGAATATATGAAAAAAATCGAAATAAAGGCTTTCGGCTCGTATGCGCCACCTTTTGTGGTTACAAACGACGATTTATCCAAATTTGTTGAAACAAGCGACGAATGGATCTATAGCAGAACGGGTATTAAAAGACGGCATATAACTACAGATGAAAATACATCTGATATGTGCATTAAAGTCGCAAATAAAGTATTAAAAAATTCGGGTTTCAACCCGGAAAATATAGATATAATTGTAGTTTGTACCTTAACCGGGGAGTATGGTTCGCCTTCAACAGCGTGCATTGTTCAAGGGGCTATAGGGGCAAAAAACGCAATAGCTTTTGACTTGGTCGCCGCTTGCACAGGGTTTGTTTACGGGCTTTCCGTTGCAGAAAAGCTTATTCGTTGCGGCAACTACAATTCTGCCCTAGTTATTGGAGGAGAAAATCTTTCAAAAATTGTGGACTGGACGGAAAGGAAAAATTGCGTGCTTTTAGGAGACGGTTGTGGTGGTGCGCTTATTGTAGCAGGCGAAAAGGAATCGTTTTTATGCGAGGATATACACGCCGATGGAAGCAAGGCTCAAATGCTTTTGGCAAACCATCAGCCATTAAGAAGCCCTTTTGCAACAATAAACGAGCCTATACAAACTTTCACAATGGACGGGCGTGGGATTTTTGACTTTGTTGTTAAAAAAATCCCAATAAGTATAAAGACTATACTTGAAAAAACAAATACATCAATTGATGATATAAAATATATTATCCCTCATCAGGCAAACGCAAGAATAATTGAGGCGGTTGCTAAAAAAATGAAAATTGGCTTAGAAAAGTTTTATATGAATATAGAGGAATACGGCAATACATCCTCCGGTACTATTCCCATTGCTCTTGATGAAATGGCTGAAAAAGGTCTTATCACAATTGGCTCTGGAGAAAAAATTATTTTAGCAGGCTTCGGTGGAGGCTTAACTTGGGGCGCATTGCTGTTGGAGATATAAATTCAGGAGGTTAATATGAATACAGCTATTACAGAAATGCTTGGAATAAAAACACCTATTTTACAGGGTGCAATGGCGTGGATTGCAGACAGTTCCCTTGCTTCCGCTGTTTCAAACGCAGGAGGGCTTGGTATTATTGCCGCCGGCAATGCTCCTGTAGATGTTGTTAGAGAAGAGATTAAAAGGACTAAAGAGCTTACGGACAAGCCGTTTGGCGTAAACATAATGCTGTTGTCGCCTTTTGCAGACGACATTGCACAGCTTGTTTGCGACGAAAACGTTGCAATGGTAACAACCGGCGCAGGAAATCCGGGGAAATATATGGAGGCTTTTAAAAGTAAAAATATAAAAGTTGTTCCTGTTGTTCCAAGCGTTGCTTTTGCGAAAAAGCTGGAAAAAATGGGGGCAGATGCAATAATTGCAGAGGGCATGGAGTCCGGTGGGCATATAGGAAAGCTTACAACTCTGGCAATGCTTCCTCAAATTATTGAATCGGTAAAAATCCCTGTTATTGCCGCCGGAGGGATTGGCGACGGCAAAGGCATGGCGGCGGCTCTAATGCTTGGAGCCCAAGGGGTTCAGCTTGGAACAAGGTTTTTGGTTGCTAAGGAATGTACTGTTCACCAGAATTATAAAAATGTAATTTTAAAAGCAAAAGACATTGATACAACTGTATCCGGCGCAAAAACAGGGCATCCCGTAAGAGTTATCCGTAATAAGCAAACAAGGCTTTTTGATGAGCTTGAAAAACAGGATATGGAATTTGAAGAGTTTATGAAAAAGTTTGACGAAATGGGTACAGGAGCTTTAAAACGAGCGGTTAAAGACGGTGACATTGAGTTCGGCTCTGTTATGAGCGGGCAAATTGCCGGTTTTATTAAAGCGGAACAAACATGTAAAGAAATGATTGACGAAATTACGGCGGAATGTATTAAAACAATTAAACAGGCCGCATTAAAGTATTGCGGGGTGTGAAAATGAAGACAGCTTTTATGTTCAGCGGTCAAGGGGCGCAGTATAGCGGCATGGGGAAAGAGCTTTACGACAATTTCCCTCAGTGCAAAAAGATTTATGACGAAGCGGACAACGCCCTTGGATTTAAAATATCCGAAATTTGCTTTGGAAGTGATGAAAGGCTTAACGATACGGAGTTTACCCAACCGGCGGTTTTAACAGCTGGGTATGCGGCTTATCAGCTTGTAAAGCATTTAACCCCGGATTATGTTTTAGGACTTAGCCTTGGCGAATATACTGCTTTATGCGCAAGTGGAGCGTTTGATTTTTCTGAAGCGGTTTGCCTTGTTCAAAAAAGAGGTAAGTTTATGACGGAAGCTTGCCCAAAAGGCAAAGGGGCAATGAGCGCCGTTTTAAATCTTTCAAGAGAGCTTGTTGTTGAAAGCTGTAAAGAAGCAAGCCACTTAGGTATAATAAGCGCCGCAAATTTTAATGTACCGGGGCAAATTGTTATTGCAGGGGAAGTTGCAGCTTTGGAAAAAGCGGAGGAAATAGCTCTTTCTAAAGGGGCAAAACGCTGTATGCGGTTAAACGTTAGTGGAGCATTTCATACAGAGCTATTAAAAGAAGCTTCCGAAAGGCTTTCTGGGGAGCTTGACAAAGTTGCCATAAAAGATATGGAAGTTCCTGTTTTAACAAACCTTACAGGAGATTTTATTGAAGGTAAAAACAGCATTAAGCCCACACTTGTAAAGCAGATTATGTCCGGTGTATTATGGGAAGACTCTATTAATAAATTGTTAAATATTGGTGTAACAAGGTTTGTAGAATTGGGCTGCGGAAAAGTTCTTTTCGGCTTTGTAAAGAAAATTGCAAAAGCTCAAAATATTGAAGTTGAAATTTATAACATAGAGGATTTGGCAAGCTTTAGGGCGTGGGAAGGAGCGGTTAAACAATGAAAGATAAAACCGTTATAATTACTGGTGCGGCGAAAGGCATTGGCAGGGCGATAGCCCTTGAATTTGCAGAAAACGGCGCAAACATTGTGATTAATTACCGTGGGGAAGAACCGGCGGAATTAATAGCAGAAATAAAAGAAAAAGGTGTGCTGTGTCTTGCGGTTAAAGCAGACGTTAGCGACTATACTCAAGCCGGAGAACTTATAAAAAAAGCTAAAAAGGAATTCGGCAGAGTTGATGTTTTAATTAACAACGCCGGAATAACCAGAGATAATTTAATTATAAGAATGAGCGAAAAAGATTTTGATGACGTTATTGATATAAATTTAAAAGGGGCGTTTAATACCACAAAACACGTCGCAAACATAATGATGAAGCAAAAAAGCGGAGCAATTATTAATATGTCCAGCGTTGTAGGGGTTTCCGGCAATGCAGGGCAAATAAATTACGCCGCAAGCAAAGCAGGGATTATCGGGCTTACAAAGTCCGCCGCAAAAGAGCTTGCTCCTCGTAATATAACATGCAATGCAATAGCACCGGGCTTTATTGAAACTGATATGACTGATAAACTGCCGGAAAATATAAAGGCTTCAATGCTTGAATCAATACCTTTAAAAAAATTTGGAAGCACAAAAGACGTTGCAAGGCTTGCGCTGTTTTTGGCGCAAAACGATTATATAACAGGTCAAGTTATTAACGTTGACGGCGGTATGTTGATGTAGAATATCTCACGGTATACAAACAAAATTAGGGAGGAAAAGTATGAACCGCAGAGTAGTAATTACGGGAATGGGTGCTTTAACGCCCATAGGCAACACTGCCCAAGAGTTTTGGCAAAATACTAAAAACGGTGTAGTCGGCATAGATTTTATAACAAAGTTTGATACAACTAATTTTAAAGTTAAAATTGCAGGTGAGGTTAAAAACCTTAACACTGATTTATATATTGAGAAAAAAGAAACAAAGCGTATGGATTTGTTTTCAACATATGCCGTTGTAGCGGCAGTTCAGGCTGTTAGAGACAGCAAAATAGATTTAGAAACAATTGATAAAGACCGCTTCGGAGTTTTTGTGGGCACAGGTATAGGCGGGCTTGGAATGATTGAAGAGCAAGTTGTGAAAATAGCGGAAAAAGGCCCAAACAGAGTTGCCCCGTTGTTTATACCAAGCGCAATTGTAAACATGGCTGCCGGAAACGTTGCAATTAAATTTGGGGCGGCAGGTGTTTGTTCATGTGTTGTAACAGCTTGCGCCACAGGCACAAACTCAATCGGCGAGGCGTTTAGAAGCATAAAATTTGGTTTTTCGGATATTTGCCTTGCAGGCGGCACAGAAGCTTCAATTACATCTTCAGGGACGGCAGGTTTTACAAACCTTACCGCTCTTTCTGAAACAAATGAACCTCTTCGTTCATCTATCCCTTTTGACCTTGAAAGAACAGGATTTGTTATGGGAGAGGGCGCCGGAATTGTATTTTTAGAGGAAATGGAATCTGCAATTAAACGTGGAGCTCATATTTACGGTGAAGTTGTGGGTTATGGCACAAACTGCGATGCTTATCATATAACAAGCCCAATGCCCGGGGGCGAAGGTGCTTCCAAAGCCATGGAGCTTGCAATGAAAGAAGCAGGCATAAGCCCGGAAGAGGTATCGTACATTAACGCCCACGGCACAAGCACAAAACCAAACGATAAAACTGAAACAATTGCTATAAAAAGAACATTTGGTGAACATGCAAAAAATTTATATGTAAGCTCAACAAAATCTATGACAGGGCATTTGCTCGGGGCGGCAGGAGCTGTTGAAGCTATTGCTTCCATAATGGCTCTTGAAGATGGCTTTGCACCCCCAACGGCAGGGCTTAAAGTTCCAGACCCGGAATGCGATTTAAATTACGTCCCTAACGTGGGCGTAAGCGCAAATATGAAATACGCTATTTCAAACTCCTTCGGGTTTGGTGGTCATAATGCCGTTTTGTGCTTTAAAAAATGGGAGGCTTAAAATGGATTTCCAAGATATTAAATATTTAATAGACAGAATAGAAAACTCTAGCTTAACGGAATTTGAGCTAAAAATAGACAACGAATATATAAAAATGGGGAAAAACGGCGTTTCGCCGCAACCGCAAATACAGGTTCAACAACCAAAGCCGCAAATAATTGAAGCGGCGCAAGTTAAGCTTGAACAGGTCGTAACCGAAATTAAAGCTCCTGTAATGCCTGCACAGCAGGAAAGCGCCCCTGCCGAGGCAGAGGGCAATTTTGTAAAAGCTCCCCTTGTAGGGACGTTTTACGAAAGTCCATCTCCAGATAAACCAGCTTTTAAAAAAGCCGGGGATATGGTTAAAAAAGGCGATGTTTTGTGCATTATCGAGGCTATGAAAGTTATGAACGAAATTGTATGTGAATACGACGGCAAAGTTGCTGATGTTTTAGTTCAAAACGAGCAAATGGTGGAATACGGTCAAAGCTTATTTAGGATTGTGTAGAAAGCAGGTTAACTATGGATATTAATGAAATAATGAAAATACTTCCTCACCGTTATCCCTTTCTGCTTATAGACAGAGTTTTAGAAGTTGAAGCGGGGAAACGTGTTGTTGCTATTAAAAACGTAACAATGAACGAAAACTTTTTTACCGGGCATTACCCGGGAGAACCTGTAATGCCGGGGGTTTTAATAATTGAGGCAATGGCCCAAGCAGGGGGAGTTGCTATTCTTTCTTTAGAAGAATTTAAAGGCAGAAACCCTTATTTTGCGGCTATAGACAAAGCGAAATTTAGAAAAAAAGTTGTCCCCGGAGACACTTTAAGGATTGAAATGGAAATTATAAAGCTTAAAAATTCAGCCGGTATAGGTAAAGGCGTTGCCTACGTGGGCGACAGCAAGGTATGCGAGGGCGAATTTACATTTATGATTGGATAGATGAATATGTTTAACAAAATATTAATTGCAAACCGTGGAGAAATTGCGGTGCGTATAATACGTTTGTGTAAGGAAATGGGAATACCAACCGTTGCGGTTTTTTCGGAAGCGGACAGACATGCGCTACATACACAGCTTGCGGACGAAGCCGTTTGCATAGGCCCTAATAAAGCAGCAGATTCCTATTTAAACATTCAAAATATATTAAGTGCGGCATGTAATTTAAAAGCGGAAGCCATTCACCCCGGTTTCGGCTTTTTGGCGGAAAATTCCACCTTTGCCTCTATGTGTAAGGAGTGCAACATTACATTTATTGGCCCAGACAGCGAAACCATTGACTTAATGGGTAATAAAGCCAACGCAAGAAAGCTTATGCAAAGCGCAGGAGTGCCTGTTATCCCCGGAAGCGAGGGGCTTATTGAATCAACTGACGAAGCTATTGTTCTTGCAAACAGCTACGGCTATCCTGTTATGGTTAAGGCAACAGCCGGCGGTGGAGGCAAAGGCATTCGTATATGTAATAACGACGAAGAGCTTGTAAAAAACTTCTCCCAGGCAAAAGCCGAGGCAAAAGCGGCTTTCGGAGACGACGGCGTTTATATGGAAAAAATGCTTATTAATGCAAGGCATATAGAAGTGCAAATTATTGCTGATAACTTCGGAAACACAGTGCACTTAGGAGAAAGGGACTGCTCTCTTCAAAGAAAAAACCAAAAAATGATTGAAGAAGCTCCCTCTGTTGCCCTTGACAATAAACTTAGGGATGAACTTTGCAACGCCGCCGTTAAAGCGGCAAAAGCTGCAAATTACAAAAACGCCGGAACAATTGAGTTTTTGTTCGCCCAAGGTAAATTTTACTTTATGGAAATGAACACAAGAATTCAAGTGGAACACCCGGTTACGGAAATGCTTACAGGCATTGACATTGTAAAAGAGCAAATAAATATTGCGGCAGGGAATAAGCTTTCTTTCAACCAAAAAGAAGTTACTTTTTCCGGGCACTCCATTGAGTGTAGAATTAACGCTGAGGACTGCCAAAGAGGGTTTGCTCCTTCTCCCGGTAGAATTGAATATTTATATATGCCATGCGGAGGAATCGGTCTTAGAGTAGACAGTGCAATTTACGCCGGGGCTGATATACCGCCGTTTTATGACTCTATGCTTGCGAAAGTTATTGTAAAAGGAGACACACGGCAAGAAGCTATTTCTAAAATGAAAAGAGCTCTTTCAGAATTGGTAATAACTGGTGTTGAAACAAATGTTGAATTTCATCTTGAAATACTTAACAATATTAAATATAATAGTGGAGAGTTCGATACAAAATTTATAGAGAGAGAGATGGCAACGGTACTTAACTCTGATATGGCAAATTTTTGAGATTTTTCGTACCAGACGAGGAAGTGCAGTGCGCCGCATAATTACAAAGTTTTATGAAAGCACGGCACTGACGAAGTATGGGGCGAAAAAGCCAAAAAAGTGCCGTATAGGGAGTTATGTACCGCTGCCAACCGCTCTAATGCTGAAAGGTTGAAATAAATGAACCTTTTTAAAAAGAAAAAGTACGTGCCTTTAACCGTTAAACCGACCGTTTCCGGCAAAGAGCCTAACGTTCCAGACGGCTTATGGGTTAAGTGTGCAAAATGCAATAAAACTATTTATTCAAAGGATTTGGGGGATTATAAGATATGCCCCCATTGCAAGTTTTGCTTTAGGCTTTCTGCAACGGAGCGAATTGAGCTTACGGCAGACAGCGAAAGTTTTGTTGAATTTGACAGGGAAATGACGGCTAAAAACCCTCTTTCTTATCCTGATTATGAGAAAAAAATTGGAAGCCTTTCAAAAGCCCTTAATATTAGGGATGCCGTTATATGCGGCAAATGCGAAATTAATGGTGAGCCTACCGCAATAGCCGCAATGGACGGCAATTTTATTATGGGTAGTATGGGTTCTGTAGTCGGAGAAAAGCTTACCCGGCTTTTTGAATATGCCGCAGAACAAAAACTCCCGGTTGTTGTGTTTACAGTTTCCGGCGGCGCAAGAATGCAAGAGGGCATTGTTTCTCTTATGCAAATGGCAAAAGTAAGTGCGGCGGTTAAGCGCCATTCCAACAAAGGGCTTTTGTATATAACTGTAATAACAGACCCTACAACAGGGGGAGTTACGGCATCTTTTGCTATGCTCGGGGATATTATTCTTTCAGAGCCGGGGGCAACCGTGGGTTTTGCCGGGCGCAGAGTTATTGAGCAGACCATTAAGCAAACACTTCCCCAAGATTTTCAAACGGCGGAATTTACCCTTGACCACGGCTTTATTGACAAAATTGTTGTGAGGCAGGAAATGAAAGATGTAATCGGCAAAATTTTAAAACTTCACAGCGGGAGGAATTGATATGTCCGGCGCATATGACAAAGTAATAATTGCAAGACGGGTTACAAGACCTACTGCGCTTTCTTATATTAACGCTATTTTTGAAGATTTTATAGAGCTTCACGGTGACAGGGTTTTTAAAGATGATAAAGCCGTTGTGGGAGGGATTGCCCTTTTTAACGGTAAACCTGTTACTGTAGTGGGTATTCAAAAAGGGGCAACGCTTGAAGAAAATATTGAAAGAAACTTCGGAAGCCCACACCCGGAAGGATATAGAAAAGCATTACGGCTTATGAAACAGGCGGAAAAATTTAACCGCCCTGTTATTTTGTTTGTAAACACAACTGGGGCGTATTGTGGCATTGGTGCGGAAGAGCGAGGGCAAGGCGAAGCTATTGCAAGAAATTTATATGAAATGAGCGATTTAAAAGTTCCTATAATTTCATTTATAATCGGCGAGGGCGGAAGCGGCGGTGCGCTTGCTCTTGCCGTTTGCGACAAGCTTTATATGCTTACAAATTCTGTTTATTCAATACTTTCTCCCGAGGGTTTTGCCAGCATTTTATGGAGAGATGCCTCCAGAGCGGCGGAAGCGGCGGATTTTATGAAAATGACGGCTCATGACTTGCTGGGGCTTAATATCATAGACGGCATAATTGACGAACCAGAAAACGGCGCTGAAAATGATTTTGACAACATTGCGGCTGAAATGAAAAAAACTATAGAAACTGAACTGGAAACTCTTTTGGAAATGAGCATACAAGAACTTTTAAACGGCAGATATGAAAGATTCCGTAAATTTGGGGAATATTATTCTCCAGAGGTATAGGTATGAAAAAAATATTGCTTTTCATAGTTATAATTATATGGGTTTTTTGTGTTGCTTGTTCTAAAGAAGTACAGTATAAAAACTCTTTAACTAAAGTTGAAATTAGCAATGATGAAAGCGAAATTAATAGATTATTCGAAAATGTAGTGGTTAACGGAATATATGATATTTATGAATATTCCTTTACGGACGAAGTTTCTTATATTGAGATATGGCTGGACGAATATGTAAATGGGGAAAAACTTCCACAGGTTGTGGATTTTAAATCCCAATTAAACGCCAATAAAGGCTTAATTATGCTTTATATTGATAAAGACAGCGGAGTGTTGAAAATTGCTATAAGCAGCGACGGACAAACCCTGCTGCAAAAATATAATTTAAGTGAGTTTAATGAGAAGTTTTCAAATGCAACGTCAGTTATAAGACCTGCCGGAACAAACCAAATATTACTCGGTTTTGAAAGTAATCTTTTAACGAATATATTTAAAGAGGGTAATTACAGTTTCGGTACAGGTTCAAACTATAGTGAGAACCAAGAATATTTAAAAGATTTTCCATATATAAGTTTTTTGAATGTAAAATTTAATGAAGAATAAAGGGCGTGATTTGATGCGTGTAATCATAGGCCTTGGCAACCCCGAGAGGGATTATAAAGGCACACGCCACAACGTGGGCTTTGAAGCGGTCAACAAGCTTGCCTACGACCATAACATAGAATTTAATAAAGCAAAACATAGAGCCCACATAGCCGAAGGTAGCATATGTGGGCATAAAGTCATGCTTGTAAAACCCCAAACATTTATGAATTTAAGCGGAGAAAGTGTACGGGAAATTTTGCAGTTTTACAAGCTTTCTCCCCAAGATATTATTGTTATTTACGACGATATTGACCTGGATGTTGGAAGCATAAGGGTGCGGCTTAAAGGCAGCGCCGGAGGGCAAAACGGTATGAGAAACATTATTTATCAGCTTGAATCTGACGAATTTATAAGGGTTAGAATAGGCATTGGCGAAAAACCGCCTAAATGGGATTTGGCAGATTATGTTTTAAGCCGTTTTAAGCCGGAGGAACAGGAAGCAATTGTTGACGGTATTACAAAGGCAACAGACGCCGTGGAAATTATAATTAAAAACGGCGTAAATGACGCTATGAACAAGTATAACTTAAAGAAAGAACCGAAGGTGTAACCGTGGAATTGACATCTAAACTTGAAAGCTTTTCGACAATTGCAGGGTGTATTCAGAAAGGAAAAACCCCTGTTTTAGCAACAGGGGTTATAGATTCTCAAAAAAACCATTTAACCGCCGAAATTTTAAAACGTTTCAAAAAGACTGCTATTGTTGTAACTCATAACGCTGTTGCGGCAAAGGAAATTGCGGAGGATTTGAAGTTTTTATCTGAAAATGAAGTTTGCTTATACCCATCTAAAGATATAATTTTTTATAATGCGGATGTTCAAAGTAAAAGCCTTACTAAGCAAAGGCTTAATATTTTAGATGCCCTTTCCGAAAACAAAGAAGCGGCAATTATTGTATTATCTGTGGAAGCTCTTTTTGATAAGCTAACACCTATGGAAATGTTTAAAAAATCCATCCTTAACGTTGAGGTTGGGGACGAGATTTCTATTAGAGCGGTTCAGGAGCATCTTGTTTCAAAAGGTTATGAGCATTCCGAACTTGTTGAGGGCGCAGGGCAGTTTGCCGTCCGAGGCGGCATTGTAGATATATTTACACCGTCTTACGATTACCCCGTTAGAATTGAGTTTTGGGGAGACGAAATTGACTCTATCCGATTTATAGATACAATTACCCAGCGTTCAATGGATAAAGTTGAAACGATAAGGATTATTCCCATGACAGAGCTTGACGAAAGCTTAAAACATGATGGGGGAGTATCTTTATTTAATTATTTGCCAGAGGATTCCATCGTTTTTTTCGACGAGCCAAATAAAATTGGGGAACATGCAAAGAGCGTAACCGCAGAGTATAATGAAAGTGTTCAAAACCGCATATTAAAAGGGATTATTCAAACAGAAGAAGCTAAGCTTATTTTTTCTTACGGAGACATTTTGTCTTTCTCTTCCGGCTTTAAAACAGTTTTATACACTTTAATGACACAAAATATAAAAGACTTCACAATTAAAGAAATTGTAAACTTTTCAGTAAAATCCGTTGCGGCGTTAAGGCAGCGGTTTGATTTGTTGTTGGAAGATTTAAAGTTTTATGTAAATAATCATTATAAAGTTGTTATCGTTTCTGCTTCTCAAACAAGAGGGCAAAGGCTTACGGAAGAAATAAGGCAAGCAGGATTTTCTGCTAGGTATGTTCATGAGATAACAGAAATTCCTGCCGGAACAATATTAATAACAGAGGGAAGCCTGCACAAAGGCTTTGAATACCAGCATATAAACCTTGTTTATTTTACAGACAGGGAGCTTTACGGCGACGACAAAAAGAAAAAGAAACATTACAAAAAAAGAAGCGGTCAAAAAATTGACAGCTTTACAGATTTAAAAATCGGCGATTATATTGTTCACGACAACCACGGTATAGGCATTTACCGAGGTATTGAGCAAATTGTTACAGACGGAATCGGCAAAGATTATTTAAAGCTTTCTTATTCCGACGGCGGTAATTTATATGTTCCTACAAGCCAAATGGATATGATTCAAAAATATATTGGCGGCGATTCTGTTAAATTAAAGTTAAACAAGCTTGGTGGCGCAGATTGGGCAAAGGCTAAAGCTAAAACAAGAAAAGCCGTTGAGGTTGTGGCGTCGGAACTTATTGAACTTTATGCCAAAAGGCAGGAAGCAAATGGGTATGCTTTTGGACCTGATACTATTTGGCAAAAAGAATTTGAGGAAATGTTTCCTTTTGACGAAACGGAAGATCAGCTTAACGCAATTGTGGACACTAAAAAGGACATGGAGTCCGGCAGGGTTATGGACAGGCTTATTTGCGGAGACGTTGGTTACGGAAAAACGGAGGTTGCAATACGGGCGGCATTTAAAGCGGCACAGGACGGCAAACAAGTCGCCGTTTTAGTACCGACAACTATTTTAGCCCAACAGCATTACAACACACTTGTTGAAAGATTAAAAGATTATCCTGTAACAATTGAAATGCTTTCACGGTTTCGCACGGACAAGCAACAAATGGAATCTTTGTCTCGTCTTGAAAAGGGTACTGCCGATATTGTTATAGGTACTCATAGACTGCTTTCTAAAGACGTTAAATTTAAGGATTTAGGGCTGTTAATTGTAGACGAGGAACAACGTTTCGGAGTTAATCATAAAGAGAAAATGAAGAAATTTAAAGAGACTGTAGACGTTTTAACTTTAACAGCGACACCAATTCCACGAACCCTTCATATGAGCCTTACAGGTATAAGAGATATGAGTATTTTGGAAGAGCCTCCCCACGAAAGACAGCCTATTCAAACATACGTTATGGAATATAACGAAGAGTTTGTTAAAGACGCTATATACAGAGAAATAAGCCGTGACGGACAGGTTTATTATTTATATAACAGAGTAAGAAATATTTCAGAAGTTGCAGCTAAAATTTCCAAACTTGTGCCAGATGCTACAATTGCTTATGCCCACGGGCAAATGAGCGAGCGTGAGCTTGAAAACATTATGGTGGACTTTATAAACGGCGCAATTCAAGTGTTAGTTTGTACAACTATTATTGAAACGGGTCTTGATATTTCAAACGCTAATACTATAATAATTCACGATGCGGATTACATGGGTCTTTCCCAGCTTTATCAGCTTAGAGGGCGAGTTGGGCGGTCTAACAGGCAGGCGTATGCTTATTTAATGTATAGGCGTGACAAAGTTTTACCGGAAGTTGCTGAAAAAAGGTTGCAGGCAATACGTGAATTTACTGAATTTGGTTCTGGTTTTAGAATTGCCATGAGAGATATGGAAATAAGAGGCGCCGGGAATTTATTCGGCGGAGAACAGCATGGACATATGGATGCAGTTGGTTATGATATGTATTGCAAAATTTTAGCAGAGGTTATTAGCGAAATAAAAGACGAAGTTAAATTTGACGAGTTTGAAACTTCTGTTGATATAAATATTAACGCAAATATTCCTAATTTTTATATTAAAGATGAAGCCCAAAAGCTTGAGATGTATAAAAAAATATCCCTTATTAGAAATATTAAGGATTATTATGATGTTCAGGAAGAGCTTGAGGACCGTTTTGGTACAATTATTCAAAGCGTGCAAAACCTTTTGGATATTGCTCTTTTAAAGGCTTGCGCTCATAAAGCGGATATAGCGGAAATAAGGCATAAAGGCAACGACATTGTATTATATTTCAGACATGATGCTAAAGCTGACGTTAATAAAATTATGCAGGCTGTTAGCGATAATGCTGATAAAATTCTATTTAAGGCAGGCGTTAAGCCGTGCCTAGTGTATGGCCTGGTTCATGAAAAAATTGGTGCGGATTTTGAAGTTTTACGAGAAATATTGAAACAAATGACATGAGGTGCTTATGAATAAGCTTGAAGTATTAAAAAGTAATATATATAATTTAAATAAAGTTTGCGTTGCCTTTTCTGGTGGCGTTGATTCTACATTTTTGCTGAAAGTTTGTAAAGATACTTTGGGAGATAACGTTTTGGCTATTATCGCTAACGGGCTTATGCTTCCTCAAAGGGAATTTAATGAAGCAGTTAAAACTGCAAAAGAAATCGGCGTTAATTATTATGTTATTGAGGCTGATGTTTTAGCTGTTAAGGAATTTAAGGAAAACCATAAATTGCGGTGTTATCATTGCAAAAAAAATATATTTTCACAAATAATTGAAAAGGCAAAAGAAATGGGATACCCATATGTTTTAGACGGCAAAAATGCCGACGACAACGGAGCTTACCGCCCAGGGCAAAAAGCCACAGCAGAGCTTGGGGTTGTAAGCCCATTAAGCGATGCAGGGCTTACAAAACAGGAAATAAGAGATTTTAGCAAACAGCTTTGTCTTAAAACATGGGACAAACCGGCAAACGCCTGCCTTGCAACAAGGCTTCCCTATGATACGACGTTATCAGAGGAACTGCTTAAAAGAATAGAAAAATGTGAGGATATTCTAAACGATGAGGGTATTACCGGAGGCAGGGCAAGAGTTCACGGTGATATTTTAAGGTTGGAGCTTAACAAAAAGGATTTTAATAATATTGTAAGTAATGAAATCTTAATTAAGAAAATAAAAGAGATTGGCTTTAAATATATAACTTTGGATTTAGAAGGCTTTAGAAGCGGGAGTATGGACTAATGGATATAAAGATGTTACTGCAAAGCGTTAAAAACGGCGATATAACCATAGAAGAAGCTGAAAGTAAAATTAAATATAAGCCTTTTGATGACGGGCTCTCTTACGCTACAATTGATTACCACAGAGAGCTTAGAAACGGCTGCCCTGAGGTTATTTATTGCGAAGGCAAGCAGCCGGAGCATCTTGAAGGAATAATTAAAAATATGAAAAGCAATGAGGCTAAAAATATTTTAGCTACAAGAGCCGGGGCAGAAGCTGCCGAAATAATTAAGTCTGTTTACCCAGAAGCAAAATATTATAGAAATGCCCGAATTGTTATTATTGAAAATGAACCTTTCGCCAAAAACAGAGGTAAAATTTTAGTGGTTACAGGGGGCACAAGCGATATTGCTGTTTCAGAGGAAGCAGCTTTAACAGCTGAATTTTTGGGAAACAATGTTGAAAGGCTTTACGACGTTGGTGTTGCCGGCATACATAGGCTTTTGGGAAAGCTGGACATGCTTAAAGACGCTAACGTTGTTATTTGCGTTGCAGGGATGGAAGGTGCTTTAGCAAGCGTTGTTGGTGGGCTTACGGATAAGCCTGTTGTTGCTGTTCCTACCAGCGTTGGGTATGGTGCAAATTTTGGCGGAGTTGCCGCTCTTTTAAGTATGCTTAACAGCTGTGCCAGCGGCGTTGGGGTTGTTAATATTGACAACGGATTTGGGGCAGGGTATTTGGCTCATAATATTAATAAATTAGGCGGAATGTTGTAAAATAGGGCTGGGCTGTAAAAGAAAGCGTCGCCGTTTCTACCAGTAGCTGATGGCATACTCGACGTTCCGACGTCCTTTGCAGCTAGGGAATTCGGGCTGTCGAGGACGCCAGCCCCTACAAGATTGTCGGATTATCCAGTAGGGTGCAGATTTATGCAAACGAAAGCGTTTGAGTGCGCCTGCCCCACGTAGGCGAAGCATAGCGTAAAATGCAAGGGTAAATTTTCGATTTTGTAGAAATAAATGGTAACTGTATATCTGATAAAAGCTGCTGGTTTGTTTCGTAGCAAAAGGCTTAGCAAAGCTTACAGGGATAGAGAAATTTTGCGGCTTCACATTATATCGAACAGAGCCGGGCTTTATATGCCGGGATGGCTTGGAGTTGTAAATTGTTAATAATAAGAAAATTGAACACGATTTAGTAAAACGAAAAGGCGGTATTACATGAAGATACTTTATTTTGATTGTTTCGCAGGGATAAGCGGAGACATGAGCCTTGGGGCGCTTATTGGGCTTGGAGTGGGCAAGGAAGTCCTTGTGAAGGAACTTGAAAAGCTAAATTTAAAGGGCTGGCGTGTGGAAGTATCCGGCGTGAGCAGAAGCGGAATACAGGCAAATGTTGTAAATGTAATAATTGAGGGAGAAGAGCACTGCCACAGAACTTATAAGGATATTTGTATTATTATTGACGGCAGTTCTTTAAACGAAAAAGTAAAAAGGCTTTCCAAAAATATCTTTAAAAGAGTGGCTGTTGCTGAGGCAAAAGTTCATAACAAGCCTTTGGATGAAGTTCATTTTCATGAAGTGGGCGCAATAGATTCCATTATAGATATTGTAGGCGTTGCTATTTGCATAGATATTTTAAACCCGGATAGAATTTACTCATCGGTTTTAAACGACGGGCACGGCTTTATAGAATGCCAACACGGTAAAATACCTGTTCCTGTACCGGCGGTTATGGAAATTTTAACTGACAGAAAAATTAAGGCAAGGCAAATTGACGTTGCAAGCGAGCTTATTACGCCGACAGGGGCGGCTATTGTGGCTGAGCTTGCGGAAAGCTTTGGTCTTATGCCGGAAATGAATGTAAAGAAAATAGGATACGGCGCAGGCACACGAGACTTAGGGCTTCCAAACGTGCTAAGGGCAATTTTGGGAGAGATAGGCGAAAGCCCAGAAACAATAACAGTGCTTGAAACAAATATAGATGACTCAACCCCGGAAATTTTGGGTTATGTTATGGAAACATTGTTTAGTGCAGGAGCAAAGGATGTGTTTTTTACTAATATCCAAATGAAGAAAAACCGCCCAGCGGTAATGCTTACAGTTCTTTGCGACGGAAACAAAGTAAGCGAAATGGAGCGTATAATTTTTAGGGAAACTTCAACAATAGGCATAAGATGCAGGAAAGAAGCAAGAGTATGCTTGCCGAGAGAAATTAAAACTGTGAAATCTAGCCTTGGGGAAATTACCGTAAAAAAGACGGTTTTTGAAGATAAAGAAACCATTTCTCCTGAATTTGAAAGCGCAAAGCTGTTTGCACAAACTCATGGTGTTCCTCTTAAAAATGTATATGAAGCCGTAAAAAATACAATTTCATAGAGTTATATTTTTATCCCTTCCGTCATACAATTGAGCGGGAGGGATTTTTAATTATGAAATATACAAGGACTTTTATAACACTATCTCAAGATTGGGCAGGGTATGGACATGCCGGAAATTTGCCATCCGGCAAAGCTATTATAGAAGCTTTTGAACTGGGACATGGGAAAATTACAGTGCAAATTCAAAACCTTAAGCCGGGGCACTTATACACGTGTTATGGCGTTTGCGCCGAGGGTACTCATTCTTATGGTTTTCCTTTCGGGTTTATTAGTGTTGACGAAAAAGGAAAAGGGCAAATAAGAGCGGAAGTTGCCATTGAAAATGTATGCGGCAGCGGATTTGATTTAAAAGATATTGAGGTTATTGCAATATTTATTAAAAACCATGAAATCCTTGGAGTTATTTGCCCTCTTGCAGGGTATAAAGGCAAATTGTTTGATTGGAAAAGAAATTTTATAGACATTACAAAAGAGCCGAAAATAATAAATGAGCAAAAAGAGGAGGCAAATGAAGTCGAAACTGAAACTGAAAGTGAGCCCGAAAGTGAAACCAAGACTGAAAATGAAAATGAAACCGAGGCTGAAAATGAAAACGAAACTGAGCCGGAAATTAATTTAGGAAGGGAAAATTATAGTATTAACGAATCCTTTAAAATAATTGCTCAAAAATTTAAAGAGGAATTAAAAGAGTTTGAAAAAATTAATGATGATAGTAATTGTTGCTCGGATAATGAAGAGAATAAAGAATGTTATATAAATACATGTGCCATAAGCGGGGAATTGGAGCAAATATTTAATAACAATGCCCAAATTATGCCGTTTTTTATACAGGATAAGCCTGTTGAATGGGTTCGTATTACCCTAAAGGAGCTTGCTGTTTTGCCTGTGGAATATTACAAGAGCCTTTGCACCCCATATGTACTATATGTTTACAAAAAAAGCAGACATTTAATAATGGGAAAGCTGCTTGAAAACGATATTAAAAAATATTTTATTGGAGTTCCGGCTGCTAAAACAGAAGAAGTCCAATTTAGTGGGGTTTTTTCGCCGTGCGAAATAAACGGAAGCGTAGGTTATATTATACTAGAATTGGTATTATAAGATTGACAACAAATGTTCATTATGTTAATATCTGATTATTAGTTACTAAGTAAAATGTACAGGAGGTATTATAATGAATATTAAGCAGTGTATTAGTGTAATAATTGTAACGGCTGTGATTAATTCCGGTTTAGTGTTGCCTGTCGGTGTTGCAAGAGGAGAGCCTATATCCCACCAAACAATAAATGATGAAGTTTCGGTAATATCCTTTGCGCCTTTTGACGAACCGGGGTTTTTAGACAAAAACGTGCCTCCCGGTACAAGGCTTGAGGATTTGGGCCTGCCGGACAAGCTGACAGGCGCAACAAAAGATGATGTTGTAACAATTGAAAATATACAATGGGTTTGTGATAAAACATATAACGAAAACATTTCTGATACATATACTTTCACTGCGCAATTGCCGCCAGGCTTTAAAACAGAGGGGTTTACACTCCAATCTAAAATCTTTTTGTCACATCAAAAATCATTCAATCAATTAAAGCAAAATCAACAACCATCCCTTAAAATCGGTTCTGCCGCTCAACTTATGTCTTTTTCCCAAAATTATAACAACGGAGAATATAGAAAGAGTCTTAATATAGGTATTGATTTGCCTATTTTTATTGAGATTGAAAATAATATAGACTTATCAAGCTATAAAAATGCAAACGGGGGCAAAGGGTTTTTGCCTATAGGAAATGATTTATATAAGTTTTTTGGTGTATTTGAAGGAAACTATTTTAGCATTAATAATATGACTATTAACAACGGGGATTATTCCGGCTTAATAGGTTTTGCTTCAAGTGATGTTACAGAAATAAAAAATATTGGAATTGTTGACTGTATGATAAACGGCAAGGCATATTCCGGCGGAGTTGCAGGTTATTTGGAGAAAGGAGCAATAGTGGAGAACTGTTATTCAACAGGGTTTGTGGCCGGGGAAGTTTATTCAGGAGGAATAGCTGGGTTTGCAACAGACAGTGCGCAAATTAACACTTCTTTTTCAACGGCAGATGTTTCGGGGAATTCAAGGTGCGGCGGCATAACAGGTGCTTTGGATAAAGGAGGGGTTGTTTCTGACTGTTATTCTACAGGAAACGTTTGGGCGTTTGATGAAGCAAGTTATGCCGGAGGCATTGCCGGAAGCGAGGCAAACGGTTCATCCATATTACACTGCTATAGCACAGGGCTTATTTCAGGCGTAAAATATTGCGGAGGAATTGCCGGTTATGTAAGTTCATCATCAGTTAAAAACTGCTTTGCGTTAAACTTGTGTATACTGGGGGAGGAAGAATTCGGCAGAGTTTGCGGAAGCGGCAATAATATGGAACTATCTCTTAACCATGCCTATACTAAGACTGTTGACAAAAACGGGACAGAAATAAATGAGAACCCTGCCTATGAAAGCAAAAATGGTGCAAGCGTAGAGTTAAGTGATATAAACGACAAATACTCTTGGATGCTTATTTACTATAGTTCAAGTATTTGGCGTATAAGAGACGGAATCGCCCCTGCTTTGTATAAAACCGATACGAGCGAATTAATACCTAACCAGCCGGACAAGTTTCCGGAACACATTACAAATAAAATTTACGCTTTTAATGGAGCCGGCAAAAGTTTTGAACCATTTTTAATTTATTCTTTAAACGAACTTTTTTTAATGTCCAGTCTTGTTAACAATAATGCCGTTTTCGGAGGTGATAAATATTCATATGCATATTACGAGCTTCAAGCGGACGTTAATATGCAGACGCTGCAATTTACTAACAAAAAAACTGGGTTTATTCCTATTGGAACGGAAAATTCGCCATTTAGAGGTTCATTTGATGGCAATCACAAGGAAATATCAAATTTATATGTAAACAGCGGTGGCTCATATGCAGGTTTTTTTGGAAATGCAAATAGCTGTGTTATACAAAACCTACAGATAACATCGTGTAATATTGCAGGTGAAGAATATATAGCCGCCATTGCAGGATATTTGGGATCTGCAAGTTATATGAACAATTGTAGCGCAGAAGGAAATGTTAAAGGAAAAAATTTTACAGGCTTATTGGCAGGCAGAGCTGAAAACTCTGAAATTTACCGCTCATATACTCAAGGAAACGCATATGGCAAAGATTATGCAGGGGGGTTGTGCGGAGAAATTAGAAATGTTAAATTATTTGACTGTTATAGCCTAGCGGACGTTACCGGGGATAATTACGCCGGAGGGATTACCGGACGAATTATTCAAAATTCTGAAGTAGATTCGGTGTATTCAACAGGTAGTGTTTCTGCTTTAACAGATTTTGCCGGGGGAATAGTAGGATTTAACGAAGATTCAACAATAGGCGGAGGTGTAGCCTTAAATCCTTTAATTACATCGGGAGTGGGGGAATACGTCGGTAGGATAGGTGGAGCTTCAGGTAATGGGTCGCTTTTAAATAACAAAGGCTTCACAGGAATTTGGCGTACGGCATTAGGAGATATAAAATGGGATAATAAAGGTGAAAGGGATTACGACGGAGAGGATATACAATATTCTGAAATACAAAACTCAGCGGCGTTTTCTCATTTTGACGGCATTAAATGGACAGTTTCACCGGGAAAGCTTCCTGTTTTGAAAAACATGGCTGGATTGCAAAACGATGCAATTCCCCCTCATATTAACGAAGAAGGAGAGGCTTTTGAAGGGGAAGGCATTGAGGAAACCCCATATATAATAAAAAACGAGGAAGAATTAAGGCGGTTTTCTAACCTTGTTAATAACGGCAATATTAAATATTCGGGAGCAGTTTACAAGCAGGAAAAAGATATAAATTTGTTTTACGAACATATTCCTATAGGATTAGGAAGTCCTTTCAAAGGGGTTTTTGATGGGAATGGACAAAAAATTACTGGATTAAAAATAAATAGTACTGAGGAAAACACAGGGTTGTTTGGAGAGGTTTCAGGAAATGGTGTAACGAAAGGGGTTATCCGTAATGTGGTGATAATAGACTGTGAAATTAAAGGGCGTATTAACACAGGTGGAATTGTAGGAAAAACGGATAAAGCCGCTGTTTTAAACTGCTTTGTTTCAGGAAGTGTTTCGGGGGTTACGGCAACTGGAGGGATAGCTGGGTTTTCAGGGGAAAGCAAAATAGAGGGATGTTTTTCGAAGGGAAGCGTAACAGGTGCAACTGAAACAGGGGGAATTTCCGGGGTTTTGTTTTCTGGGCAAATTAAAAACTGTTCGTCTCAAATGAAAGTAAGCGGTGGTGGCGGAACAGGGGCGAAACGAACAGGTGGTATAGCCGGATATGGAGTTTATGTTAACTCATTATGCCAAATATCAAATTGTTTATCAACAGGAGAAGTTTCCGGCTGGGAAAATGCCGGGGGGATTTTAGGAGAAGCTTCTGATTTTAATATAGAAATTATAAATTGTGTTGTCATTGGGGCAGGTATTAGTGGAAATAGTGGTTTAGGGCGTATTTTGGGGGGAGCAGTGGTTTGCTCTTTAAAGGATAATTACGGTTTTATTTATACAAAGCAAAATAATATTTACTTTGCTTCCGATTCAAACGAGACTTTAAAAATCGGCAGGCATGGGGAAGATATATCTGTTGAAATGATTGAAAGCGGAAGTTTTTGGAACGGCGTGTTAAACAAATCCGGTTTATGGAAGGTATCCGACAATGCTCTGCCTGCTCTTTGTTATGCCGGAACAAGCAATTATTTAGGAGGAAGCGGAGCGCAAAATCTCCAGCTGGAGCTTTATTTATTAGCTGCAAAGGAGTATAATAAGGAAATCAGTTTTATATTAAAAAAGGGCTATGAAGTAATTGAGGATGTATATGCAAGCACGGAAAATCAAGTAATAACTTTAAATGTTGAAGGAATATCAAATATTGAAGATTATGGGAATGCAATTTGGGGTTTGTATTATGAGGGAAGTTATGAAACCCCGGCTTTATCCGGCATGGAAAAAAGCAAAGTTGTAATAAATATTCCGGCGGGCTTTTCCGGTGATATTCTTTTGAATTATAAAATTGTGTCCGGCACGGGTTTTATAGCAAAAAGCTATAAATTAACAGTAGTTGTAAGCCAACAGCCGGGGGAAAACCCGGACGACGGAGGCAAGCCTGATATCGGTGCAGACGACTGCCCGGATACTTTAGTTGAGCTGTCAAAAGGAAGTGGAATTTCGGGCACAATAAAAATCAATTTTAAATTTATTAGAAACCCTTATATTGAAGATTTGAGTCAACTTGAATATACTATATGTAACGAAGAAAGTATTAAAGAATCTGCATGGAGTTTCGCAGACGGCGAAATTATAGACAATGTATTAGCCAAGCCCGGTCAATATTTATATTTAAGACGGGCGGCAAGAAGGAACAAAATATCAAGCGGAATACTAATAACTCAAGAGCATATTAAAGGACCACTTACAAACGAGCCTCAGCCGCCGGATACTGAAATTAGTTTACACAAAAATGCCAATGAAGTGAAGTTTATATTTAATAATAATCCTACACGAGAAGATATGAGCAGTCTTCAATACACTGTTTCTACGCCTACAGGATTAAACAGCGCTGTGTGGCTAAACGTTACAAAAGAGAATTATACATTAAGTTCTCCAAAAGCAGGGCAGAACGTTTACTTAAGATTTAAAGCCCAAGGCGGTTTGCCGCCGTCAAAGCCTGCTGCTGCTTATATAAGTGTTGACAATATAATTCCTGAAAAAGTTAATGTTGTTACAAAGTGGAGTATTACATCAGGGGAAAAGCAGAATACTGTAAGGCTTTCTCTAACTCTGCCTAAAGAGAATGTAGGAAAACAAGTGGAATACGGAATAGGCACGCTTTTATCCGAACCACCACAAAATAAATATTATCCGTTAAAAAGCCTAGAAACTGATAATATTCCTGTTAACCCTTATGATGTAATATATGTAAGGCTTGGGGATACCCATTTGCTACCGGCCTCTTACCCTGTTTCCCTTGGCATGGTAACACCAGAGAGTTTAAGAACAGAGGATTCCGAAGGTGCATTGCAACAATTTTCAGTAAAAACTGAAGCAACAGGCGTAAAAGGTAAAACTTTGATTAATTTTATTACAGTACCCCTTGGGACTGAGTATAAAATTGCTCCCGAGCCGTCTACAAAAGGATTAGACAAAGGCTGGGTTGCCGCCCCTGATATAATAAAAAGCCCTAAAAATAAAACAAAAACTGTAATGGCTAAAAGGGGAGACAGCATTTGGGTTAGAACTAAAGCAGTCAAAAATGCTAAAACTGCTTCTGTTGCAAAAAAAGCAGATGATGTAAGGCTTGTTCCTGCTCCGCCGGATAAAGGTTTAATAAAGTTCGACCGGGGTGACAAAGCAAACGAAATAAATGTGACGATACAATCAGTTTTGGAGCTAAAAGATTTTGAATTTGCTTCACTGCCATTAGGAGTACAATTAAACACGACAAATTTTATTAATTGCGAAATATATAAAAATTCAAAATACGGAGATAAAACTTTTACATTACAAAACATAAAAGGGATGGACAAGCTGTATTTACGGTTTGCAGGTAAAACACTAAGTGATGGTTCGTTTATAGCGGCCTCTGCTGCATATAGTTTTGCAATTCCTGTGGCAAATGTGGGTAATGCAGAGACAATGCAAATAAATGTAACTTCCACAATACCCAAAGATACAAAAGGGGCAGTAAGCGGAAAAACAAAGCTTAATTTCCCTTATATGCCTGATGCTGGAAGTTATGAATATAAAATTGGAACAAGTGCTTATGAGGGAAGTATAAAAAAGGGTTGGAAAAAATACCCGGAAAATAGGTACGCTATGAGCACCGAAGTTATTGTTAGCTGTAAACCGGGAGACAAAGTTTTTGTAAGACGTAAGGCGACAAAAGCAGAGCCGGCTTCAATCCCTGCAAATGGTGCACCTGTTGTTTTTAAGCCAAAAGCTCTTGATAAAAAAAGTGTTAGATTTGTTCAGGGAGATATTAGGCAGACGGTTAATGTAATATTGGCGGATAACTTGGCAGGGTATGTAACTCTTGATGACTTTGAGTTTTATATAGGTGCTTCGTCAACAAAAGCAAATGAAATAACGGATTGGAAGCAGTGCTCGGAAAACGCCGCATATAATTACGGATGCCTAAGCTTTTACGCCGAAGCAACTCCTAAAAGTAAAATTTTTATAAGATACAAAGGATTTATGCATGAGGGGGAAATTTATTTGCCGTCGGATGCATACAGCGTTTTAATACCTGAAAAGTTGATTTAATGATTTTGAAAGATGTTAGGAAGAATGAAATGAGAATTTTAATTGACGGGGACGGTTGCCCAGTTGTTGATATTGCAGTCAAAATAGCAAAACAAAACAATATAGAATGTATTATATTTTGCGATACAGCCCATGTATTTAATAAAGAGGGAGCACAGACTATAACCGTGTCCAGCGGAGCGGATAATGTAGATTTCGTACTTGTTAACAATGCTGTAAGAGGTGACATTGTAATAACACAGGATTACGGGCTTGCGGCAATGTGCCTTGCTAAGAAGGCGATACCTATTAGCCAAGACGGTAAAATTTTTGACAATGAAAATATTGATGGGTTGCTTATGCAAAGGCATACAGCAAAGAAAATAAGAATGAGTGGTGGACGCCTTAAAGGGCCTTCCAAAAGAACTGCTGCACAAGATAAAGCTTTTGAGGAAAAGCTTATGGAGTTAACTCTACGGAGCGTTTATTGAAATTACTTAAATTGTCCGTTATTATTAGAGCGTAATTACGTTAGAGTTTATATAGGTCCTCGAATGTAATCACGCTCTAAAGGAGGCTGGTCTAGTGGATTTAAAAAAGGTCGGAAAGCTCATATACGAATTAAGAAAAGAAAAAGGCATGACCCAAAAACAAATTGCCGATTCACTTAATTTAAGCGATAAAACTATATCTAAATGGGAGAGGGGAATAGGTTTTCCGGACGTATCAATATTAAACGAACTATCGAGAGTTTTAGAAGTAAATATTGAGAAATTGATTTTAGGGGAAATAGAAAAAAACGAGATAGATGGAGGAAATATGAAGAAAATTAAGTTTTATGCCTGTCAAAGCTGCGCAGGTATGTTAACGGGAACAGGCGAGGCGGAGGTTTCATGCTGCGGAAGGAAACTTGAAGCTCTTAATCCCCAGCCTGAAAATGAAGAGCATAAAATAGATGTAGAAGAAATTGAGGACGATTATTACATTACGTTTAACCACGAAATGAAAAAGGAGCATTTTATATCGTTTGTGGCATATTCCCTTTATAATAAAGTGTTTTTAGTAAAGCTTTACCCAGAGCAAGGGGCGGAGCTTCGTATTCCGAAAATGTACGGAGGCACATTGTACGCATTTTGCAGCAACCATGGGATTTTTGCTAAAAAAATGCCTTTACCAGAAAGACAAAATAAAAAAAACCGAGAAGCAGCGTTATAGTTGCTTCTCGGTTTTTTTATATGGATTGTAAACTTAAAATGATTATTGAAATATCGTAAATTTAATAAGAAAAATCGTGATTGTTGTGTTTACATATTAAATTTGTGGGGATATAATATAATATGACTTCGACGAAGTCGAAAAGCCGCTTTAGCGGCTTAAATTTCGGAGCAATTCTCATGTTATGAGCGACAGATGCGGCTGTTTTTGCCGCAAATTGTGCGAATAAACTCAAAGTTCGACGAAAATTAACTCTTTTGTAATTCTCGTCGAACTCACATTGATATAATATGTCTAAGTATCAAAGGAGGTTGTGTTATGGATTATGAGCTATTATCAAAGATTTACTATAGAGAACCACAAAACTTTGATAATATTTATAAAAGTAGGTTTAATAGCGAATCGACAATACGATATGATGTTAAAATTGGTGAGCACGTAGCTTTTGTAGTAATTAACTCTGAAATTCTTAACCTAATTAATGAAATACTAGTTTTAGATAAAGAATTGTTTAGATTATCTATCACATTACCTAGTATAGCTTTAACGCAATTTATAAAAAAATGTCTGGTAGATGAAATTAAGTTAACAAATGAAATAGAGGGAGTTTATAGTACAAGGCGTGAAATTAATGAGCTGTTTAATGAAATCAAGAGTGAAAAAAATGAGTCAAAAAGCAGAATGCGTTTTTACGGTTTGGTACAAAAGTACTATATGCTTTTAGGTAATGAAAACATTGGACTTTCAACGTGTCAAGACATCAGAAATATCTATAATGATTTGGTGTTACAGGAAATTAAGGAAGAAGAACCGAAAAATATGCCTGATGGAGATGTTTTCAGGAAAGAGGGGGTAGAGGTTCTTTCGACAAGCCAAAAAGTAATACATCAAGGTGTTATGCCAGAGGCAAAAATAATGGATTACATGACTAAAGCGCTTAATATTTTAAACAATAAGGCTTCTAGCTTTTTAATTAATATTGCGGTTTTTCATTATTTATTTGGATATATCCATCCATTCTACGACGGAAATGGAAGAGTTTCTCGTTTTATAAGCAGCCATAAAATTGCTGAAAAGCTTGAAAAAATTACGGCTTTTGGTCTTTCGTATACTATTAAACAGAATTTAAATAAGTATTATAAAAGCTTTAAATATACAAATGATTCAAAAAATTGCGGTGAGTTAACAGGCTTTGTAATAGAGTTTCTAGAAATTATAAAACAATCTATAGAAAATTTATATGTGGCTATTGGGGATAAGAAGCAAAAGCTATCATTTTATTTAAAAAGGGTAGAAAATTGTGGAATATTAAAATCTAATGCTAATGTAATTTTATGCATACTGATCCAAAATTCATTATTTGGTGAAAGCGGCTTAAATGTTCAAGAGTTATCAGAAGCCTCTGATTTAAGCATGTCAACTGTCCGTTCTTGCTTAAAGCAATTGGGCGATAGATACTTATTAATTGAATATGATGGTAATAAAAAACTTTACGACTGCAATTTAGACGCCTTTAGCGATTGATTTATAATGAAAATATTTATAATATGCTATAAAATATAAACGTTTTTATGCCGATATATTATTAACTTTCGTACTCCGCTAATGTGCAAATATTGTATACGTATCAAGTTTATTAAGATCTTGCTCTGCGTAAAGGAGATAAGATGCTGTTATGTCTGAACACCAATTTAACAATATAAATAATGTACAGTACGACTTAATTACAAGGCTTTATTCAAAAGATGAAGCAAAATACAGAGTGGATAAATTTCTTGCTAATCAACCGGGAGAACAGTGCGCTTTTCTGCTAATAGAATTAAATAATTTTAATAATATTTTAAATTATTTGGGATACCAATTTGGTAACGCCATATTAATGGATGCCGCAGAAAAAATACGAAGTTTATTTAGAGACTCCGATGTTGCTGGGCGTTGCGGCAGCTATGAATTTGTTGTTTTTATGACGAGGGTTAAGTACAGAAAGCTTGTGACAGATAAAGCAACTGACTTATGCTCCTTATTGAAAAGAACTTATGAAGGTGTTGATGAAAAATACTTTTCATCTTGTAGTATTGGTATTTCTTATTCACCCGAAAACGGCGAAAATTATGAAGAACTGTATAATGCGGCATATAAGGCTCTTTGCGCCGCAAGACAAGGCGAAAATGGCTTTGAGGTATGCAACAGCGAAATTTTATCTCTTAAAGATGAAAAGCCAACGGATAATAATGAGCAGGAACGCTTTATAACTAATTATTATGTGGAAGATGTTATTTACAACGTTTTTGAAATGTTATACGAAACAAAAGATTTACAAGCGACGCTAGCAATGATTCTTGAAATTATAGGAAAACGCTTTAACGTCAGCCGCTGTTATATTTTTGAGCATAATGACGATGGTGTTAGTGTTAGTAATACATACGAGTGGTGCGCCGAGAACATTGAACCAGAGATTAGTACATTACAAAATATACCTGTTGAAGATATGATAGATTTTTTCTCGAATTATAATTCTGACGGGATACTTTGCTGTAGTGATTTATGCAGCCTTGATCCGTATTCCTATGAAACGCTTTCACGCCAGGGTATTAAATCTCTTATGCATTGTGGATTTTATGACATGGGAGTTCTGAAAGGTTTTATTGGTTTCGACGACTGTATTAAGAAAAGGATATGGCGAGGAGACGAAATAGCAAATCTTGGATATATATCAAGAATATTGTCAATATTTCTGCTTAAGAAACAAGTGTCTAAAGAACTTTGGAATGCTTATGAAAAACATACAAAAGAACTTGAAAGAGTAGCGTATTATGACGAACTTACAGGAGTTTATAACCTTGCGAAATTTAAAATTGATGCCACTAAAATTTTAAACGAAAATCAGGATAAAGAATTTATGGTAATAAAGTTCGACATTCACCAGTTTAAAATGGTCAATGAGATGCTCGGCTTTGAATATGGCAACAGTATTATAAAAATGATAACAGAAGTTGCAAAAGTGGAGTTTAATAGTGAATTTTCTGTTTTTGCAAGGGAAGGTTCAGATAAATTTATTTTATTTAAGCGTTATGATGTAATTCAAGATATTGAGCAAAAATGCCATGATGTAATACAAGCGTTTAACCGAGCAACGGAAAAAGTAATTAATTATAAGTTGGATTTTCGTTTTGGTCGATTCATTATCCCCAAAGGTGAGACAAATATTAACACTGTTCTTGAAAATGTAAACATAGCCCATATAAAGGCTAAAGAGCAGCGCCAAGCCATATTTTACGAATATGATGAAGGTTTAAAAGAAAGTATTGTGCGGGAAGTTGCTATTGAAAGCAGAATGGGGCACGCCCTTGAAAACAATGAGTTTATTGTATATCTTCAACCAAAATATTTTCTTGACACACAGTGCATGGCCGGAGCAGAAGCGCTTGTAAGATGGAAGTATAACGGAGATTTTATTGCATATCCAAATCAGTTTATACCGTTGTTTGAAAAGAACGGTTTTGTAACGAAGCTTGATATGTATATGCTTGATAAAACCTGCGAAATAATTAAGGAATGGATTGAAAACGGCGAAAAACCTGTTACAATATCAATAAATTTTTCTAGGTTACACCTTAGAAACGAAAATTTTGTTAACGAAATTGTTGATATTGTGAACAAATATGGAATACCTAAAAAATACATTGAAATAGAACTTACGGAAAGCACTATATTTAATAACGAAGAAATACTTCACTGTGTTTTGGCAAAACTCCATGAATTTGGATTTTCTATGTCTATGGACGACTTTGGCACGGGTTACTCTTCCCTTGGGCTTCTAAAAAATCTTCCGGTGGACTCAATAAAAATTGACAGGTCTTTTTTTGTAGACAGCAAATATTTAACTCGGGCGAAAATTGTTATAGAGAGCGTTATACAAATGGCAAAGCGGCTTGGTATATTTACTGTTGCGGAGGGTATAGAAACACAGGAACAAATAGACTTTTTGCGAACAGTTGGGTGCGACATAGTTCAGGGATATTATTTTGCTAAGCCTATGGAAGCATCGGAGTTTAAAACTGAAAACATAAATAAAAGCCACAACTGAATTAATCAATACTTACTTAGAACCAGCGTTCAGTTATGGGTTGTGTGAACGTTCTCCTCTTCCTTGCAATAAGGGGCGTGTTTACATCGTTTTGAAATTTTTAATCAATATAGCTGTTTATGTTTTGTCAAATTGCTCTATTCAACACGCCATAATTATATAAAAAGTGCCCACCGAGATTTTTCGTTTCGGTGGGCTTTGTTTTTATTTTTAATTGTGCTCAATGCTTTAAGAGCCTATAAAATAACGTGAGTTCGACGAAGTCGAAAAGCCGCTTTAGCGGCTTAATTGCGGAGCAATTCTCATGTTATGAGCGACAATTTACGGCGGTTTTTGCCGCAAATTGTGCGAATATAATCAAAGTTCGATGAAAATTATGTTTTTTATAATTTTCGTTGAACTCACATTATAATAGTTGCTCCAAGAGCATTTTTAAAATGTTGTAAAGCAAAGGCGTGTCCTTTGGCGTTAAAGCTTGCTATACCATTTTCGTATACATAAATATGGTACCCCAAGTTG
>CAZJGG010000026.1:0-9762 GCA_964545475.1 uncultured Eubacteriales bacterium
CAAAACGATCTAAAAACGCCCCTAAATCCGGTCGTTTTTACATCTGAAATTTTCCGAATAAGGATTATTCAACACGCCCTTATATGCTTAACCCGACTTAAAATAACTAGACAAAGGAGAAGAATTAGTTTGAAAAGTTACAATTTATATCAGATTGATTCATTCACAAGAGAGAAGTTTTTTGGAAATCCGGCTGGCGTTATAACAAATGCAGACGGACTTACCGACACTGAAATGCAAAAAATCGCAAGAGAATTAAACAATTCTGAAACAGCATTTATTTTTTCAAAAACCGATGAATTTCACGATGTTCATGTACGATTTTTTACACCGAAAAAAGAAGTACCTATTTGTGGCCATGCAACCATAGCTGCGCACTATGCAAGAGCTGTAGAAAATCAATTAGACAGCTGCCGTGTGCTGCAAAAAACAGGCGCAGGAATTTTACCAGTAGACATAGTTCGCACAGGCAACGATTATAAAATTGTTATGACTCAAGGGGAAATTGCTATTGGCGAGGCAATTTCTGGCGAGGCTTTTAATAAAATTCTGCTGGCACTTGGTATTACACATAATGACTTGAGAGAGGATTGCCCTATTTGTATTGCTTCAACCGGTCATTCAAAAGTAATGATTGGAATACGAAATCAAAAACAATTGCACATTTTGCAGCCAAATATGGAGTTGCTTGCAGAAGTAAGCGGAAAAATTGGGTGCAACGGATATTACGTGTTCACTCTGCACCCAGAGGAAGAAGCACTGGTACATGGCAGAATGTTCGCCCCTGCAATAGGTATCACTGAAGACCCTGTTACAGGCAATGCAAACGGTCCTTTAGGCGCTTATCTTGTTCACTTTGGTATACATTGTGATAAAAATTTAAACGAATTTACATATACTGCAATGCAAGGGGAAGCAATACACCGCACAGGAACAATGGAAGTAAGCGTGCAAATTGCGGATGGCAAACCAAAACAAGTAAAAATTAAAGGAGATGCTGTTATCACTTTTAAAACCGTACTTACTTTTTAGAGCTTGTTTAACATCTCCACTTTAGTATATTTTTTTGGCAAAATCCAGGAGGAAAGCATGATTTTAGAAACCAAACGCCTGTATCTACGGGAAATGGAACAATCAGACTACATATCTTTAAGCAAAATATTACAAGACAAAGATGTTATGTATGCTTATGAGCACGCCTTTAGCGATGAGGAAACACAAAACTGGCTTGATAGGCAGTTAAGTCGCTATAAAGAAGACGGTTTTGGTTTATGGGCGGTTATATTAAAAAAGACTGACGAAATGATTGGGCAATGTGGACTTACTTTGCAGGATTATAAAAACAAACAAGTTCTTGAAATAGGGTATTTGTTTCAAAAGGCATTTTGGCATAAAGGTTATGCAACGGAAGCGGCAATTGCATGTAAGGAATATGCATTTGATAAATTAGATGCTGATGAAGTTTTTTCCATCATTAGAGATATAAATATTACCTCTCAAAATGTTGCTAAGCGAAACGGGATGAAAATAATAGATAAATTTGTAAAGCATTATTATAACGTTGATATGCCTCATTTTTTATTTTGCGTTAAAAGAAGTAACTAAATTTCCAAGTTTACCAAATTGTTTTAGTGCCAAACGTTCATTCTTTATAAAGCATGAACGTTTGGCACTAACTGCGCTTAGGAAAATTTGCTGAAAAGGTGTCTTAACCGTTGTCGTGGTTAATTTGCAAAAAGTATTGACTTTAGAAATACATGGAAATATAATACTTATATAGTGACCACTATTGTTGCCATTGTTAACTAGTGAATTAAAGAAATTGAATATAAAATAGATAAGGAGAAATTAAAATATGATAATACAATCAGTTAACCATTATGCTCGATATAACAATGCTAATAAAATTTCTTCAACGAATAACGCTTTTTTTGGAAATGATATGGAGACACGCTTTAATAAGGCTGAAGAACCGTCAAATCAAGGTCCATTTACTTATTCAACAAGAATTGATTCTTATGTAAGACCACCTTTAATAAAATCAGATGAAGAAAATACATTTAATGAAAACTCTTCGGCACTAAATGATATAGAGGTTGACAAACGAGTAAAAGAAATGATGGAAAGAAACAGCGAGATTTTAGATAGAAAAGTGGAAAAAATGACTAATTTATTAAAAAAACTTGGAATTGATGGGGAAATTGCCGCTTCTGAAATGCAAACTATTCCTCAGAATTATACAATGCACTATGTTAAAATTGCGGGCTCTGAAAAGAACTTAGTAATAGTGGAATTGGAAAACGGAGAGTTAATAATGGGTGAAACATCGCTTAATGAGGACAATGTTTTTAAGCTTCTTGATAGGTTTCGTGATGCAAACGCCTTTAACAAAGCTAAAATTAGCGTTGATGAATTGAGAGATTTATTTTTGGATTTTTTGGATACAATCAAGTGAAAGTCTTCCGTTACATAAGGGGCTGTTCAAAGGCATCTACTTTTGTCAAGTGCCAAACGTCAATTTTTCATATAAGATGAACGTTTGGCACTTTCTAAGCTTTGAAAATTTGCCAAAAAGGTGGCGGAATGAGGTTTTTAGAGGTTGCTTTTAGAGTATTCAAGAAGCCTTTTCCTGTAATGAGAAAAGTTTTCAAAACTCACTTCTTCGGGTACGCCGTGGTCGCATGTGGGGATATATCCTCCCCTTTTTTTCATGTTATTCATTATGTAATCAAGGTGTTTATCCAGTTCATATCCCCCGTTTGCTATAATACGTTTATCAATACCCCCGTTTAAAACTATGTCTGGGTATTTTTTGCCTATTTCAACAACATCCATGCCGGAAGCCACTTCAAAAGGAGAAAATACATTTACACCAATAGTTCTGTATAAATCAATAGCTTCTAGGCAGTTTCCGTCTGTATCAAGCTGGAAAAACACTTTTTTGTTTTTATCTTTATTCCGTTTTTTGATATTTTCATATATTTGAACATAGTATGGAAATAAATATTCCTTAACCATTTCAGGTGAAATTAACATACCCTTGTTATAGCAAATATCCTCACCGAAAAACAGTTCGTCAATAGAAACATGCTCTTGATATTTTGCAATTACATTATCTGCAAGATTAAACCATGTTTCCATACAGTCTCTTATTAATTCCGGCTGGTCGTAAAAATTGTAAAGGGTTTCTTCCGGCCCCATTAGGCTTCTTAAATACATATACCCTCCAACAAAGTTCATTACAATCATTTTGCCGTCGGCTTCGGCTTTTTTAGCCTTTTCCATTTTCTCTTCAAAGCCTGTATAACGCTCTTTAGTTAAAGGATTCATGCGCCATTTGCAGTTTTCTTCCCATGTTTTCATATCCTTAACCGGGTGGTCGCGGTATTCCGGCATAAAACCGTTTCTTCGCCCTTTAAAATACAAAACCCCTCTTCCGGCAAAATCCTGCACTAATTCATATTCTCCTAAATCTTCTAAAACTTTTGTTTCAAATATGGGCTCAAACCCTGCCTCGCACCAGCCAAGCCCACCTAAATTATAATTTCCCGGCTCGTCAAACTCAAATTTTTCCGCTATGTATTTTTCCGCTTCCTCCGTTCCGTTTTCAACTGACGGAATATGCCCCTCCATCGCCCATCTTTCAAGAACGTAATAACCGAATTCCCTCATAAAAACAGGGGCGTTGGGAGTAACCTTATAAGTGTCTCTAAGTTTTTTTGCTCCTAAGCTCATTAATAACCTCTCCTTCAGCTTCCGGTGTTACCGAAATATTTTGCTACTTCGCAAGCTGCCTTTCTTTGTAATCCCTTGGGCTCAAGCCTACAATTTTTTTAAATATTCTAAAAAACGTTTGAGGATTATTAAACCCCACTTCATATACAATTTCGCTAACAGAAAGCTCGTCTTTGCAAAGCAATTCTTTAGCTTTTTTAACTCTCAAAGTTCTTATGTAGTCATTTATGCTTTCGCCATGAAGTTCTTTAAAAATTTTTGATAAATAAACTTTGTGAAGCCCAAATTTCTCCGCTATTTCATCAAGGCTTATATCTTTTGCGTAATTTTCATCAATATAAGTCATAATTCTTTCCAGCCGAGAATTGCTTTCCTGCTGTTTATTTTTAATCATAATTTCTGTAAGGCTCAAAAAGCGCTGAAAAAACCAGTCATGCATTTCCTTAACTGTTTCAAGGCTGTCTAGCTGTTCATAAGAAATCATTTCAGAACCAAAAACCGCTTTAAACTCAATTGCTTCTTCGTTACATTTGGATATTAAAAAACCCATTAAAAGCGCATTTATGTGCTGTAAATAATTGTATTGCATAATGCTTTGAACCTCTTTATTAAAAAGGTTAAAAAGCTCCGTCTTTAGCGCACTTATATCAAGGCTTTCTACAAACTCTTTAACTTTTGACATTCGCAAATTAAGTAAGTCAATTTGAACCATTCTGCTGTTGTTTTGCTCAATGTCGTAATAAAGGATTCTACCTTTGCCTAAAAATATACGGTAACTAAGGGCTTGCTGGGCCTCTTTTATTAAATCCCTTAAAGTTTCAAAGCTGCTTCCGCAGCTGCTTACACCCACGGTTATTTTGCAGCCTGTTAACTCTTCTAATGACGAACGCAGGCTTGTAACGATTGTAAACCTTTCATTAAAAGTATTCATTTTGCTTGAATTTAAAGGGATATATGCCAAAACTAAAAATACGCCGTTTTGCATACAGCAGACTTCTCCGTTTTTAAAGCCCAATAATATGTTTTTTAATGCATTCAGCAAGTTATTTAATACATTTTGTGTGTTTGCCGAAAAACCTTCCGGCTTTACAGCGCAACAAAAATAACCTAAATTGTCTTCCGGTAGGGTTAATTCATTTTTTAAGACAGCTCCGCAGTCCACTCCGCCTATAATGCTTTCAAGAATACTTCCGCTGTTTTCTGCAATTATTTCCCCACTTACTGTTTTATTAAAAGATAGACTTAGCAACGCATTTGTAATCATCTCCTCCGTTAATGAGTCTTTTATCAAATAATCCGATACTTTAAGTTTAAGTGCCTGCTTTGCATAATAAAAGTCTTCGTGACAGCTTAAAATTATAATTTTCTGCATACTGTCTTTTTCTCTAATTTGTTTTATTAAGTCCAAGCCGTTCATAATCGGCATTTGAATATCTGTAATAATTAAGTCCGGGTTCGTATGCTCATATATTTCCAAAGCTTCTTTTCCGTTGCGTGCTTCCGAAACAATTTTAAAGCCTAAGCTTTCCCAATTGCACGCAATTTTTAAAAGCTCTCTTGCCGGTTTTTCGTCGTCCACAATTAAAACTGTTCTCATAATAATACCTGCTTTTTTATGCAAACCTTGTTGAGCTCACATTATTTTAAATATTTGCTTTGATTATGAAATACATCAACCATTGCCATTATATTTTTAGGCGGTACGTCGAATGCAATTGCGTGGGTTGGGGCTATAATAAGTCCGCCGTCTTTTCTTAAAGCTTTTATTATCCTAACCGTCTCTTCCTTTACTTCTTCTTCTGTTGCATATGGAAGACATTGCTGTGTTGATATCCCACCCCAAAACGTTAACTTATCTCCGTAAAGCTCTTTCATTTTATTAATATCATAAATTTCCGGCTGAAACGTTTGATAACAATCAAGCCCAATTTCTATTAAATCCGGCAAAATTTCATGACAATCCCCACAGGAATGCTGCATTATGTATTTCCCCTTGGACTTAACTCTGTCATAAAGCCGTGCCATTCTGGGTTTTATAAACCTACGCCAATGATTTGGCCCCATAATAAGCCCTCTTTGCTGTCCCCAGTCATCCCCGAAATAAACTCCGTCAATATCATATTCAAGAGCCACATCTACCAGCTCTAAAAAGTAATCACATATTCTGTCATAAAAATCTTCCATTTCCTCTGGGTTTGTTACCATGTTTAAAAGAACGTTTTCCATACCCATTAAACTCCAGGAGCGTTCAAACATGCAAAACCCAAAACCAGCCATTTTAAACCGCCCATCATCATCAGCTTGAAGTTGTTCATACTCTTTTCTTAACCTATCTATATCCGGATTTGGAAATTTATAATTTAAAGATTCAATATCATCTATAAGAGGTTTCTCAATAACTCCAATGTCTTTGTCTGCCCCGTTTCTGTTCCATATTACCCCAAATTCATCTTTGAAGCAACCCGGTTTATCAGGCATTTCAGTTGGCCACCCCCAATATTGAATATAATTAAGGCATGGTTTAATTTTTTCTTCAATTTTCTCCTCTTTTGTAAAGTTAATAAGGTTTTCAAGCGCTTGCGCAGTAAAGTCTATATGAAACGGTATTTCCTCTGTTTCTCTATGGTTAAGTGCCTCTATTACTAGTTGTCTTTTTGTCATAATCCCACTCCCAAATAAACATTAAATTTATTTATTTATTATATTCTTTTTAACATTTACAAAATAGTAATCAATGAGTTATAATTAGTAAAATTGTTCATATGCGAAAGATTATATAGGGGTGCTTTATGGAAATTGTCTTTAATATTGCTAAGCTTATGACTTTACTTAAATATTTTAATACACTTACCGGTTTTAGAGTCGGCGTTTTTGACATATTTACAAACGAAATAGCCGCTTATCCTAAAGAGCATAGCAGCTTTTGTAAAATTATTAGAAGCTGTGACAAAGCCTTATGCTGCTGCCGGGAAAGCGACAAAAAAGCCTTTGATAAAGCAATATCTCATAATGACGTATATATTTACAGATGCCACGCCGGGCTTATGGAAGCTGTAGCGGCAATTGTAGACCGCCAAAAAGTTGTGGGTTTCTTAGTTGTTGGGCAGATGAGAAGTGATGAAGACAGGTGTTTTAACGTTAATTCTGTTAAGCCTTACTTTACAGATAATGAAATGGAAGCTCTAAGCCATGCATACGACCGCTTGCAAACCGTTAAAAACGATGTGGTTATAGCAAGCGCAAACATTTTAAAAGCTTGTGCCGTTTCAATATGGCTAGAAAATTACATACTAATTCAAAATGAGGATTTGGCAAAAAAATTTGAAAGCTATGTAATTAGCAATTTGACTGATGATTTGTCTTTAAATACCCTTACGGAAAAGCTGTCTGTTGGCAAAACAAAACTTTGCTCTTGTGTAAAAGAAAGATACTCCATGCCCCCAGGAGATTTTATAAAAAAATGCCGTATAGAAAAAGCAAAGGAAATGTTAATAAACACTTCCTTACCAATATCAGACATTGCCAACGCCGTAGGCATTCCCGACTATAACTACTTTACAAAGGTTTTTAAAAACGTTACGGAATTGACCCCAAGAGATTTCAGAAAAGCAAAATCCATAACATAGAATTAAAATGAATCACTTTTATATATTATTCAATAGAGGCTAAGTTTTCATTTCTTTCTTGAATAAACTTCATTAGTTCGTCATATGACATATCGAAGTGCTTAGCAGCATTATTTTGAATATCATAACCCATTTTTTGCAACTTAAACATCTCTTCGTCAACAACAATTTGTTTTCTTTCTTCTTCTAATTGTTCTAATTCTTCATCTGTTAATTGGTAGTCATTGATGTCGTAATTTTTGCTAATCTCTTCTATATAGCTAAGAACTTCTTCTATATTTGGCTTTGTTTTAGGTGTTGGCGTATTTGTAGTCTCAATTTGCATTTCGTCTTTATTTTCATTGTTGGTACTCCCATTATTATTGTTAACTGCTATATCAGTATCATTTCTCAGGTAAACTTGCACAAAAACAAAAGAAAAGAAACAAACAATTAATGTTATACATAAAATTATCTTTGTTTTAGTTTTTATTTTCATTGACATTATTCCTTTCGGCAGCATTAATCTATCTACTATTACAACAAGTTTTATATTTTTAAAAATGTATTTTTTAGCTTACTGTATGTTTGCATCATAAATAATACACAAATTGGATATAATTTTCAATATGTTTGTAACATACGACTTATATATTGTAATGAAAACAATAAAAGAAGTACCATTTCAAAAAATGTCATAATTTCAGATGTAAAAACGACCAGTTTAGGGGCGTTTTTACATGGTTTTGAAATTTTTTAATCAATATTCAACACGCCCTAAAATTAAGTGAATCACTTTATGTAACTGCAGTACTTGCCGTATAATGTATAGCATTTTCTAATGGGGGTTCTGCTCATAATTTGTGGTTAAGTTTACTCTTTATTTCGGTAATCTCATCTTCAAGCTTTTTAACTCTATCTTCTTTTTCTTTCTCTTTGGCAATGTTAGATTTCACGCCAACAACAATTGCAACTATATACAACAAGGTAGAAATACCAATAATGGAAATACCAATAAAAACATTTTCTGGTGACGAGGCAACAACACAGAACCCGGTGATAAAGATGGCCAAACCTAAAATCATCAGATTTCTGAACCATTTAATATAACTTTTCATACACTACTCCCCCTGCAATATCAATTTGCTTCTGTATCAGCATTGTTTGTTTCAGTGTAGCATTTGCTCATTAGCTGTAATTTAAAATAATATCAAAAATGTCATTCAGTGATTTAATTGTGTGTTTTTTATAATGTGCAGCATTTTCTAATAGGGGCTCTGCTCATTTCCTACGATAATCATAAACATTACTAATATTAAGAGTTATGCCATTTATATTTATGTTTTGTGCATCAATCCAAGTAACGTCAACCCAATTACTAAATTCCACACCATCGATAGTTTTGTTTATAATGATGTCACTATTTATTTTTTGCCAAAAGATTAGTCTCCCATCTTTGTTATAACCTTTTCTATCATCCAATGCCCCCACTGTCCCCATAATGTAAGCAATATCGCTGTCTTCATCAGTTTTATAGATACTGACAAGGATAGAATGTTCTTTATCTGGAGATTCAACTATTCTTGAAGTGAAACTATATGCAAAAGATGTTATATCAATTTTATAATAGTAATTATAAATAAAATTACAAATTGAAAATCCAACTATTATAAATATTAAAACCGGGATAAAACCGATTTTTATTTTTTTCATATCTCACCCCAAATAGATATAAATTCTGTATCAGTAATGATTGTTGCGATGTAGAGTTTGCTCATTAGCTGTAATTTAAAATAATATCAAAAATGTCATTAAGCGATTTAATTGTGTATTTTTGATTATATTCTTTCGCTTCGTCGCCTCGATTAATAAGAACAGAGATTATGCCTGCGCCATTTGCGCCTTTAATGTCTTTTTCCTCATCTCCAACATAAATCATTTCGCTGGCGGAAACATGGAAATAATCAAGCAGCTGTATAAACCCTGCTTGATTAGGTTTTCTGTAACCCACATCAACAGAGGTTAATGTTATATCTATATACTCTGAAAGCATCGCAAACTCTCTTAATGAAAAATCATTGTCCATACCATATGCTACATCTGTTAGAACGCCAATTTGACAACCAAGCCGTTTTAGCTCGGATAGCGTTGCAATAGTTTCTGGAAAAGGTACTGTATCTGCTTGAAAAAATGAATAAAAGGCAACTTTCACAGATTGTATATCGCTATTTGAGCAGCCCCACAACTCTAATATTTCTTTAAAAATTATATCCGAAGTCACTTCGGTTTCACGATAATTTATTCTTGTATTATATTTTGTTAAAACGTCGGTTGCTATATTTATCATTTCTTCTGTTAGAGCGATATTACAATGTTGTGAGATTGCCATAATTGCAGACGGATAAAGTGAACTCCAACTCAA
>CAZJGG010000026.1:9862-38221 GCA_964545475.1 uncultured Eubacteriales bacterium
TACAATGTTGTGAGATTGCCATAATTGCAGACGGATAAAGTGAACTCCAACTCAAAGGATGGTTGTTCTTCATTAGTGTATGTCCCATATCAAAACAGACGGCTTTTATCATTTTCTTAACCTCACACTATATAAAAAATTTGATTATATCACGTGTTCCATAAATTTTTCATTTTCATACTTGCATTACTTTCCGTATAATTTGTGTATTTTCTAATGGGGATTATGCTCATTTTGTATTGTAATACAGTTCTTGACATGGGTAGTCGAAAACAGTCAAAAACTCCCCGTATTGAAAACCCATGCTTTTATATAGTTTTCTTGCAGCAACACCTTGTTGGTCTCCCTCACGATAAGTTATAACTCTTAATCTTGTTGCCGGCGGGAATTGAGAAATTAACTTTGAAATAAGTAATTTTGCAATCCCATTTTTGCGATATTGGGGATGCACAGCTAAAAAATGTAATTCTCCAGTACTGCGTGAGAAGGTCAATGCACCTACTAAAGAGTCATTTATTTTAGCTATCAGTGCCTGTTTACTATGGATAGACTCCATCAGAGCAATTTCATATTTTCTAATATCCAACCCAGGAAAATTGTCTTTTACAAGGTATAGCAACTCCATCCAACTGTCTAAATCTTGTTGTTGCGCAAATGAAATAAGCACAATGTTACCTCCTGTTTTATAAAAAATCCTTACCAAAAGTATAACATAAAATCAAGACGTTATTATTTTTTCAATTTTTTCAAATACATCTTTGCCAAGAATAGCGTTATGACCCGAAATGCAAGCATCAATTTCTAATGCCTTATACTTAAGAATTGAATGCAAAAACACTTCTTTATCTGTTTCTAAAACAGGAACAATTTCATCCATTGTATCACCAATGTTATCTCCGACATTAAGCACATTGTCTTGCTCATCAAATACGCTAATACTATCAATTGTATGCCCAGGGGTATAAAACACCTTAATTTTATCATCAGGAAAATATATACTATCTTCAAACACTAAATTGGGGAGACAAATTTTCACATCACCGCTTATGAAATGCTTGAATTTTTCTGCCGTTTCATCCCAATTTGTTATTATCAATTCTCTGCAAGTGCTGTGGGATATAATAGTAGAATTACAAAAGTAATTGTTGCCCCATATGTGATCCCAGTGGTAGTGAGTATTAATTACAACAATAGGGTTTTGGTTACTGCCTAAATAATCTTTTACTGGAGTTACGCTTTTAGAACCGAGACCAGTGTCAATAATATAATTGTACTTTTCTCCAATAATTAAATGAAGGTATAAGTCCCACTCTGGAGTTTTGTATTTAAATAATACGTTTCGTTTTCCTAACCTCTCTATTATCATTATGTCCTCCCTTATATTATATAAAAAATATTTGCCAAAAGTATACCATAAACTAATTGCACCTAGATTAACCAGCGCTTACTTAAAGCAGTACCATTTCAAAAAATGTCATCAGGTGTTAATGGGAATGCTAAAGCTTATTGTCGTCCCCTTACCCACTTGGCTTACAATTACAAGCCGGCTTAGATCTCCATAATTTAAAACAAGCCTTTCGCTTACGTTGGACAGCCCAATCTGGTTATAACCCCGGCGGTTAATCTCTTTGCCGGAAATTATATCTTCTATTTTATCTTCCGGCATTCCTGCGCCGTTGTCCCAAACGCTAATCCACATGCGACCGTGGGAAACCCTGGTATTGACACAAATTTTCCCTTTGCCTATTGGCACAATGCCATGAAAGAGGGAATTTTCAACTAATGGCTGCAAAATGAGCTTTGGAATAAGCAATGTTTTAGATTCTTCTGAAATATCGCATACAAACTCCAACATAACGTCATACCGCTCAAGCTGAATTTTAATATAATTGTTTAGGTTGTTTATTTCTTCTAAAACAGTATTCATCATATTTTCCTGAGACATACTTGCCCTTAGCAGGCTGTTAAATGATGTAATAACATCTGCCAAATGCTTTGCTCCGGCTTTTTGCGCTAAATATTTCATTGTGTTTAGAGTGTTGTGTATAAAATGGGGGTTAATTTGGGATTGCAACAGTTCTAGCTGGGACTTAACCATAGCTACCTCAATTTTTTTCTTAGCTTCCTGTTCCGAAATAACTTGCTTCGTAAGCCGTTTTAATGAAATAACCATGGCGTTAAAGCCGTCTACAAGAGTTTTCATTTCGTCATTTGTTTCAATATGTAAATGTTCAGGCCATTCCCCACGCCCAGCGCTGTCCATAGCGAAGTTTAATTGTGTTATTGGCGTTGTTATAGTTTGAGAAATTGAAAAGCTCGCAAGCACAACAACAAGCAAAACTATTACAGCAGCAATTAAAATAGTTAAATTTATTCTTAAAATAGGTTTTGCAATTTGTTCATAATCAACAAATTCAACGATTTTCCAGTTTGGATAGAAAGAAATTTGCCGTGTATATGCCTGATATAATTTATTATTTATTTTAAGTCTTTCGCCTTGTCCATATTCTTTGCTGAAAATATCCTTATCTATATTTATTCTTTTATTTTCAAAAACAATGTTATTGTTCTCATCAATAACATAAGTTAACCCGTCATACGCCTGAAACAGCTTATTAATTTCATTAAAAACGCTGGACTGGGTAACGTTTATTGCAATTGAACCTAATACATTGTAATTTTCTCTGTCATAGAACTGACCGAAATAAGTTATTGTTAAATTTCGGTTATCCCCGTCCTTTTTTTGAGACATTGGAAAAGAATTCGCCGTAGAAAACCGCCCGGATAAATGAGATTCTAAAAACCTGTCATATTCTGGGTTATTGCTTACTATCCAGTTATAAGGCTCTGTTGCGTAAATTGGGTCTAAAATTTTCCCATCATTGTTTATTAAAAAAATTGAGCGGATATATGAATTTTTATTATGTCTTATTCTCTCAAATTCCTTTTTTACAGAAACCATTCTTTCAAGTGAAATTTCCTCTTCTCTGCCGTTTTGTTCTTTTATAAGTTTTTGAAGGGAGTAGTTGTCTATTAACGAAAAATGAACAGACTTTATTTCGTTAAGGGAGCTTGATAAAAGAGACTCCGCCATGTTCATTTTCTGCCCTACAACCAAATCCATTTCCGCTGTTAGCTTGTCGGTAAAAAAGCTTGCTATTATGAGGCTAAAAATTAGAAATGCTATTACAACAGTTATAGAAAAATATAGAGTTATTCGTATACTCAATCGTTTTATTCCAAATTTTTTTCTTTTCATATATTTCCTGCTTATTGTTAGTATATTTCTTTTAAACTCACATTAATATATAATAAAAATATAATAAAAACAATATTATGTTGTGAATTTTGATAAATCTTTCAAACTTTGATAGTAAATTGCATAAATATTATGTTAGTATTACATTTAAATTAATCAATTTTTACACCTGTATTTTTAAGGGGGAACATCCCATGAATAGTTTTGTTGAATTTAAAGAAATAGTAAAATCTTTCCCCGGTGTTATGGCTCTTGATAAAGTAAGCTTTAAAGCCGAAGGTGGGAAAGTAACAGCACTTGTTGGCGAAAACGGCGCTGGGAAAAGCACGCTATTAAAAATATTAAACGGCGACTATATGCCAGACGGAGGAAGTTATTTAATAGACGGCGAAGAAAAACATTTTAAAACGCCAAATGAAGCAATTGAATCCGGAGTAAGTATAATTTACCAGGAACGTCAGGTTATACCTTTTTTAAGCGTTGCGGAAAACGTTTTTATGGAAAAACTTCCAGTAAACAGCTCTGGTTTAATAGATTTTAAAACATTAAATATAAAAACGCAAGCTATAATTGACGAATTTAAACTTCCTTTTAAAGCAACTGCAAGAGTAAAAGATTTACCTGTTGCTTTCCAGCAAATGGTTGAAATAATGAAAGCTTACAGAAGAAACCCTAAAATCATTGCTTTCGACGAGCCTACGGCGAGCCTTTCTGATGCTGAAATTGATGCATTGTTTGAAATTATTAAAGATTTAAAGAAAAAAGGAATTATTGTTTTATACGTTTCTCACCGTATGAAAGAGATTTTTCAAATAACAGATGAAGTTGTTATTTTAAAAGACGGAAAACTTGTTGAACAGCTTGCTACAAAAGATACAAACGAAATGGAAATTGTTCACAAAATGGTAGGCAGAAATTTAGGAGACATTTTCATGTCTTTAGACAGAAACACAAAAATGGGAGACGTAGTTTTAGAGGTTCAAAACCTTGTGGCAGATAACGTTAAAGATGTAAGCTTTAAACTAAAAGCCGGAGAGGTTCTTGGTTTTGCAGGGCTTGTGGGCTCTGGTAGAACCGAGACAATGCGTGCTGTTTACGGAGCGGATAAACATAAAAGCGGAAAAATTACAATAAACGGCAAAGATGTTAATATAAAATTCCCGGAAGACGCTATAGAAAACGGCATTGCCTTATGCCCTGAGGACAGAAAAGATCAGGGTATTTTCGCCAAATTTTCAATAAAAACAAATATTAGCGTAGGTATTTTAAAAAGACTTGTAAGCGGATTTTTTATTAACACCCAAAAAGAAGTGGATCTTGCAGCAAAAGGGGTGCAGGATTTAAGAGTTCGCACACCTTCTATTGACAAGCTTATAGGAGAGCTTTCCGGCGGAAACCAGCAAAAAGTTATCCTTGCAAGGTGGCTTGCAGCAAACCCAAAGGTTTTAATTTTAGATGAACCTACAAAAGGCATTGATGTAGGCTCAAAATCTGAGATTTATCAAATTATATGCGACTTAGCAAAAGAAGGTATAGGAGTTATAGTAATATCTTCTGAGCTTACGGAAGTTTTAGGGGTTTGCGACAGAATTGTAGTAATGTGCCAAGGGCGTATAACCGGCGAACTTTTAAGGGAAGAGGCAACAGACAAAAAAGTTCTTACTTTAGCAATGGAAGACATGTTGGGAGGTAGTACTGAATGAGCGAAAACAAATCGTCAAGTTCAAACAACTTTATGGATGCATTAAAAACAGCGGTTAAAGATAAAATTGGTCTTATTTTGGCTTTAATTTTAATTATTGTAATATTTTCTGTGTTAACTGATTATAAGTATTTTACTAAAGATAATGTAATAAATATATTAATCGCTTCATCTATTGTAGGTGTTGTAGTTATTGGGGAATGCTTTTTGCTAATCACCGGGCATGTAGATCTTTCTCCCGGTTCAGTAGCGGCATTTTCCGGGGTTTTAGTAGCAATATTGTTATCAAAAAATGTTCCGCTTTTACTTGCAATTCCCATTGTTATTATTGTAGGGCTTTGCATTGGGTATTTAAACTCTATATTTGTTAATAAAATTAAGCTGGAATTTTTTATTGCAACACTAGCCTCAATGTCCATATTCCGTGGGCTGGCCTACATAATTTGTGGTGGAAAAGCTGTTTTTGTAACAAACAAGACTTTTTTAAAACTAGGCGCTGGTCGCATTGGCGGTATACCTATTCCCGTTATAATATTTATAGTTATGTTTGTAATTTTTACTATAGTATTATCCCGAACCCGCTTTGGCAGAAACGTTTATATGGTTGGCGGCAACGCAACAGCGGCGCACCTTGCAGGCATAAACGCACAAAAAATAAGAACAAAACTTTATATGATGACATCCGGCTTTGCGGCGCTTGGGGGTATAATTATGGCGGCTCGTATGAGTTCCGGTCAGCCTATGTCCAGCGAGGGATTAGAGTTTGATGCCGTTACTGCGGTTGTTTTAGGCGGCGTTGCAATGTCCGGCGGTGTGGGCACACTTGGAGGAGCGTTAATCGGCTTGTTTATAATGCAAGGCTTTAACAACGGTTTAATGATGCTTAACGTTCCGTCATTTTGGCAAACAGTTTCAAGAGGGCTTTTGCTGGTTGCGGCATTATCTTTTGATTATGTAAGGAAATTGAAAAGAAAATAGTATTTTATCGGTGGGATCATACTGTATCCACCGATGTAAATAAATATTAATAATATGGAGGTTATTTACATGAAAAAATGTATATCTACAGTTGTTGCAACAATGCTTGCCGTTGCTATGCTTGCAGGCTGCGCTTCCAAAGCTCCTGCACCTGCTGCGCCGGCAGCAAGCGACACTACTTCAGAAGCTCCTGCTTCCGAAGCACCTCAAGAAAGCAGCACATCAGGCGAAGCCCCTACTCTTGCTTTTATTTGCAAGGACTTGTCTCAAACATGGTTTGTTGGTACATCTACAGCAATGCTTGAAGCAGCTAAAGCAAGAGGCGCAAAAGATGTTATTATGTTTGACTGCGGCATGAGCCCAGACAAATATATGACAGCTCTTGACTCTGCAATTTCTCAAAAAGTAGACGTGCTTATTGTTTGCCCACCAGACCAGAAGTTAAGCCAAATTACAGTAGACAGATGTAATGAAGCCGGAATTAAAGTTATGGCTGATGATGACGGTTTAATTGACGAAAACGGCGTTCATATTGCACCTGCTCTTGAGCTTGACGCTTACAAAGTTGGTCAAGGCATCGGCGAATACTTAGGAAATTACTATAACACTAACTACGCAAGCGCAGACCCAGAAACAACAGGTTATATCTGCATGACAATGTCTGAAGTTTCTTCTTGCGTTCCACGTTCAACTGGCGCTGTAGACAAATTTAAAGAAATTGTTCCTGCTTTTCCAGACAATAAAATTATTAAAGCAGACTACGACGGAACAACTGACAAAGCATTTAACGTTGCCGCTGCTACAATCACCGCAAACCCAACAATTAAGACTTGGATTGTAACCGCTCCTAACGATGAAGGCGCTCAAGGTGCAACAAGAGCTCTTGAACAAGCCGGCAAAGACCAAGAAGCAATTGTTATCGGCGTTGGCGGATATCTTGCTAAAGATGAATTTAAAAAAGATTACTCCTGCTTTAAAGCAACTGCTTATATCGATCCTAAGCTTGATGGCACAATCGCCGGAAACGCTGCTATGGACTGGATTGAAAAAGGTATTGTTCCATACGATGAATATAAAAAAGAAGGCTTTGAATTTGGCGTTTACCCATTTAGCGCAACTATGGTTGATGCAAGCAATTACAAAGAGATAATGGGTGCTGACGCAGAATAATAATAAAATTATATATAGTCATTCTTATTATAAAATTAAGACCAGGCGATTTTACCGCCTGGTTTTTTTACAAACTATTATAGCTATTTGCAAAAGCATAAACAGCTATGTTCGCGGAAACAGCGGTGAAACGTTTGCTGTTTCCGCTCCACACCTGTTTATGTTTTGTCAAATTGCTCTAGTAAATTTTTGTTAATAATTTACTTGAAATTTACTAATTTTAGTGTTATTGTTTATATACAAATACATTATTCATCGGAGTGACTATATATGAATATGGATAGTAGCAATATAAAGCTTACGGATATTATTAGTGTTGACACTTTGCAAAAAATTCAGGATGTTTTTGCAAACGCTACTGGCATGGCCGCTTTGACTGTTGATCTTGACGGCCCTGTAACAGAGCTAAGCAACGGAACACATTTTTGCATGAATTTAACAAGGGGATCTAAAGTCGGTTTTGAGCGCTGCACAAAATGCGACTTGCATGGTGGTGAAGAAGCTTTCAGAACCGGTCGAAAAGCTGTTTATTATTGCCATGGCGGCCTTATGGACTTTGCCGCCCCTATTTTAATTGGGAAAAGGCAAATTGGCTCTCTTTTAGGCGGACAAGTTTTACCAGAACCACCGGATTTAGACAAATTTAGAAGAATAGCTAGAGAAATAAATGTTGACCCAGAAGATTACGTTGAGGCAGTTAAAAAAATCAAAATTGTTCCTAAAGAGCAAATTGAAGCTGCGGCTGAGCTTCTTTACGTTATGGCTAATTCGCTGTCCCAAGTTGGCTACCAAAGCCTACAATCAACATACGTAAGTGACAAAATATTTAATGTATCATTAAAATTTCACGACGAGCTGCAAATGTTAGAATCCAGAATACACTCCCTATTTGAATGCAACGCAAAACTTAGAAACGATTTTGGAGCACTTTATAAAAGCACTCAACAGTCCCAAGAAGAAATAGAACAGACTGATCAAGTAGCTAAATACATAAGCACCATATCAAATCAAACTAGACTTTTAGGGCTTAACGCTTCCATTGAAGCTGCACACGCAAAAGGAAATGGGCTTGGGTTTGCCATAATTGCACAGGAAGTTAGACGTCTTGCAGATACAAGTAATGTACAGTCCGTTAGAATTATGGAAATATTAGGTAAAGTTAGACAAACAATTGATGGTATTAGAATTCAATCTTTAAGTACCAACGACAGCATGTCCGGTATTGAAGATGCTGTTAGCGGTTTACAAGAGAATTTGGACACTATAAAAGAATATTTAAATACCATTGAAAGCTTTACAGTTAAATAATAAAAGAAAGGGGATTTTTATGGCGAGAATGATAGTAAATGAAACAAGTTACTTTGGTAAAGGCAGTATCAGCGAAATTGTTAACGAAGTTAAACAAAGAGGGTTTAAAAAGGCGTTAATTGTTACAGACAAAGATATTGTTAAATTTGGGGTATGTAAAAAAGTAACCGATCTTTTGGACAAAGAATCACTTGTTTATGAAATTTATGATGAGGTTAAAGCTAATCCATCTGTTTCAACTGTTCAAACAGGTGTTGAACGGTTTAAAGTCGCTGGAGCGGATTATTTAATCGCTATTGGCGGAGGTTCTCCTATCGATACTGCAAAGGGCATTGGCATAATAATTAATAACCCTGAATATTATGACGTTGTAAGCCTTGAAGGGGCTGTACTTACTAAAAACAAAAGCGTTCCTATTATAGCAGTACCAACAACTGCAGGAACTGCCGCAGAAGTTACAATTAATTACGTTGTGACAGATGAAAAAAAGAAACGCAAATTTGTTTGTGTAGACCCTCATGACATTCCTGTAGTTGCAATAATTGATTCTGATATGATGTCTACAATGCCTAAAGGCTTAACAGCTGCAACCGGCATGGATGCCCTTACTCACGCAATTGAGGGATACATAACAAAAGATGCATGGGAGCTTACAGACTCCTTGCATTTAAAAGCTATTGAAATTATTTCCCGTTCTTTAAGAGGTGCTGTTGAAAACACAGCAGAAGGAAGAGAAGGCATGGCTTTGGGGCAATATGTTGCCGGAATGGGTTTTAGCAACGTTGGGCTTGGTATTGTTCATTCTATGGCGCACCCGTTAGGCGCTTTTTATGACACTCCTCACGGTATTGCAAATGCTGTTATTTTGCCTACTGTTATGGAATATAACGCAGAAGCTACAGGCGAAAAATACCGTGAAATCGCCCGTGCAATGGGCGTAGAAGGCGTAAACGACATGACAGTAGACGAGTATCGCAAAGCCGCTATAGATGCTGTTAAAAAGCTTTCCTCTGATGTTGGCATACCGGAAAAATTAAGTGAAATCGGCGTTAAAAATGAGGATTTACAAGCCCTTGCGGAATCTGCTTTTGCAGATGTATGCACAGGCGGCAATCCTAGAGATACTTCAGCTAAAGAAATTCTAGAACTATATAAAAAATTAATGTAAACCATAAAACCTTTCGGGATTTATTATAACCCGAAAGGTTTTTATCATTTAAAAACACTGTCATAATATTTAAAGTCCAGTGCCAAATCGGAATCCATACCTGTTGCAAAAGAGCGGTTGCCTATAAGTTTAAGAAGTTCCTCTTTTGTTATTTGAGAATTGAAATAATTATAAAGCCCATTAATCATGGCTACTCCATCTTTAACAGCATTCTGAAACATATCTGTAAACCCATGGGTATGGGCTGTGCCTTTTTCCCAAGGATAGTGCCAGTCATTCTTTTTTAAATTCAAATAATCAATACCGTCCTGAATTAAATCTTCGTGAATCAGGCTGGAAAGCACATGCTCCTTTAAGGTAACATCTTCCATAAAGGTAAGAATGTACTTTCTTCGCCCTTTAGGGGACTGCAAAATGCGGTTTAAAGCGTACATACTGTAAAAGGCGTTATAAACCTGCCGATTGTTTAATGTAACACCGTATGTTCTGTGTAACGCCGCACTTAAAATGTTTGCAACAATTTGAGCTTCTTTAAAACGCACTTGCACCAGCTCCGATATTTTCTTTTCAGAAGGTTTTTGCCCTGTTACCAATTGAAGCATAAGAACATCCAAGTTTGTTTCAAATTGCCTATGGTTTACACTGTGCCGCAACCGCAAGCCTTTACTTTCCGCAGTTTTAAAGCCGCTTTTATAATATATATAAGGGTGAGCATGCGTATCCAATGTATAATGGGTTAAATACCCAGCTAAATAAGCAAGAACAGCTTCTCTTTTTTCCTCATTATCCAATTCCTCTGCTAAAGTAATGAGAGCAGCAAAAAACGACCCAACCTTTGTTTTATGCAGTGTGTTGCCAAGGTCTCGCATGGAACTCCTATACAAACTTGGCAAGTAATAAAAAAACACATCAGGCCCTTGCGCCCCAACATTATATAATGGTCTATACTTATTAATTCTTTCTTTAATTTTTGATGCTTCCAATTTATGCAGACAAGCATCTGCACACAAAAAATGGCTAATAAGTCCCGGCATAAATTTCCTCTTTTCTAAGCAACTACTTGCTTATTCTATTACTTTTATATTATGTAAAGTTTTACAGTTTTTATTTATAAAAAACAAAAAAACTGCCATATAATATTTCATACAGCAGTCTTCATTAGTTAAGATATATATTTAGCATTCATTAAGTTGTAACATCTCTTCGATTATTTCAGCAGAATCGTGTATTAATTTAGGGCAGGTGTTTTTTAATCTTTCGGATACTGCTTTTCTTTCACCTGTCAAAAAATCAACTCCGATAAGCTCTTTGCATTGAGTCGATTTGTTTCGTTCCTTGAACTTTTCTGCAAACTCACGAACAGTAGCATAGGTTTTATCTTTCAATTCTTTGTCTTCTTCCCGCACTTGACCATATTTTAAGCCAATCAGCAAATATGCAGCAGAAACTGCACCGCATGTTTCTCCCATTCTACCCATTCCTCCGCCTAAACCGCAAGATACTTTCATTGCAGTTTCTTTATCAAGCCCTAAGCTTTCGCAGTATGTAGAAAAAACCGCTTGGGAACAATTAAATCCTTTTTTAAAACATTCAACAGCTAAATCAGCCTTACTCATAAAAAATCCCCCACTCTCTTATATATTATCCGCCAAGATATGCTTTTCGCACCGTTTCATCATTTAATAACTCTGATGCCGGTGCTGTTTTAATAATACGTCCCGTTTCTAAAATATAACCTCTGTCTGCAATTGAAAGGGCCATATGGGCATTTTGCTCTACTAAAAGTATGGTTACTCCGCTTTCACGCAGTTCCTTTATAATTTCAAAAATTTGCTGAACCAGCAAAGGCGCAAGCCCCATAGATGGCTCATCAAGCATTAATAATTGAGGGCGGCTCATTAATGCTCTGCCCATGGCAAGCATTTGCTGTTCTCCGCCGGAAAGAGTTCCTGCCGGCTGTTTTCTCCGCTCTTTTAACCTAGGAAACCTTTTATAAACATCTTCTATGCCTGGGTCTATAAATTTTCCGTTTTGGGTATAACCGCCCATTTCAAGGTTTTCCTGAACGGACATTTTAAGGAAAACTCTACGCCCCTCCGGCACTTGTGCAAGCCCCATCTTTACAATTGAATGAGACTGCAGCGAGCTTATTTCATCACCTGAAAAAGCGACTGAACCGCCTTTACTACGAAGCAGACCTGAAATAGTTTTTAAAATAGTACTTTTACCAGCGCCATTTGCGCCGATAAGAGTTACAATTTCACCTTTTTTTATTTCAAACGAAACATCTTTAACCGCATAAATATTACCGTAATAGACATTAATGTTCTTTACACTGAGCATAGCCTATTCCTCCTGCTTTCCAAGATACGCCTCTATTACCAGAGGATCTGTTCGGATTTCTTCCGGCGAGCCTTTAGCGATAATGCGACCGTAGTTTAACACCGCAATACCTTCGCATATTCCCATAACCAAATTCATGTCATGCTCAATAAGCATAATGGCTATTTGAAACTTATCCCGAATTTTTCGGATGTTTTCCATAAGCTCATCTGTTTCCGACGGGTTCATACCTGCTGCCGGTTCGTCTAGTAGCAAAAGCGATGGGCTTGTTGCAAGGCCTCTTACTATTTCAAGCCTTCGCTGTGAGCCGTAAGGCAAAGAGCCCGCTTTATGCTCCGCAACGTCTTCCATATCAAATATAGAAAGCAAATTCATAGCTTTTTCACGAGATTTTTTCTCTGAGTCCCAATAAAGAGGAAGCCTTAACACAGAATGGGTGATTCCGTAATTCATTTCATTATGCAGCCCCACAAGAACATTTTCTAAAACTGTCATATCCTTAAAGAGCCTTATATTTTGAAATGTTCTTGCCATTCCTGCCTTACACGCCTGAGATGTATTTAATCCGGCGGTGTCTTTACCGTTTAAGAAAATTTGCCCTCTTGATGGTTTGTAAACTTTTGTCAACAAGTTAAAAACTGTTGTTTTACCTGCACCGTTTGGCCCAATCAGCCCGGCAATTTCCGTGGGTCCTATAGTTATATTAAAGTTATCAACGGCAGTAAGACCTCCAAAGTCAATCCCAAGCCCAACACATTCCATAACCGGGTTTTTGCCTTTATCACGTTCTTGTAAAATAGCTTGTTTTGGATCATGGGTTAAACTCATGGATTAACACCTCCGTTTCCTGCCTTTGTAAAACGATTTACGCATTTTTCTATTAAAAACTTCATAGAAAAATCATATGTGCCCATAAGCCCTGTTGGCTTAAACACCATAACTAATATAAGAAGTAATGCGTATAAAATCATGCGGTAATCACTGAACCCTTGCAATGCTAACGGAAGTGATGTAAGCACTGCTGCCGCAATGAGAGACCCAGCCATTGACCCCATTCCGCCTAATACAACAATTACTAATATGTTTATTGACGTCATAAAGTCAAACCCGCTGGGAACTAAAATTCCTTGATTTCCGGCGTAAAGCGCTCCTGCTATGCCTGTGAAAAAAGCTGAAAGAGCAAAAGCTGTTACTTTATAATATGTTGTGTTTATTCCGCAGCTTTCTGCCGCAATTTCGTTATCTCTTATAGAAAGTATTGCTCGGCCATGGCGTGATTTCATAATAGTATGAATTACAAAACAAGTCACTGCAACGCAAATAAAAACAACAGGAAATGTAGAATATTTTGGAATGTTCTTAAGCCCCGGAGTTCCCCCTGTTATACCAGGCAAATTTATAATTGCAACTCTTATTATTTCTCCGAAACCTAGGGTAATAATTGCCAAATAGTCTCCTCTTAGCCGTAAGGCAGGAACGCCGATTAGAACGCCGAAAATTGCGGCCACAATGCCGGCAACTATAAGCCCCACCACAATTGAAAATGGCCCTTGAGGGAGCAAGCCGCTTTTCCAGAAAATTGCCCCGGCATATGCGCCAACAGCCATAAACCCGGCATGACCAAGGGGCAATTGACCTAAATATCCTGTAGCCACGTTTAAGGAAACGGCTAAAATCATGTAAATTCCAACCAAAATAATTACAGAACGCTGGGCACGCCCAATTGCCCCGGAGGTAAAATAGAGGTTTACTAAAAATAATGCAAGTGTTACAAGAACAAAATTTATAACGTAACTAATAGGTGTTGATATAGTAAAACGCCTCATATTATCCTCCTTAAACCTTTTCCATGATGTTTTGACCCATAAATCCGGTAGGTTTAAATAACAACACAGCAATTAATATTGCAAAAACAACGCCGTCTGCCCATGTAGAAAGACCAAAAGCCGTAACGGCAACTTCCGCAAAGCCAATGGCAAAGCCCCCTATTACCGCCCCGGGAATTGAACCAATTCCGCCAAGAACGGCCGCTACAAAGGCTTTAAGACCAAGTATTGCGCCCATAGTCGGGCTTACAAGGGGGTACCTGCAGCAATATAATATTGATCCGATTCCTGCTAAAGCCGCCCCAAGAGCAAAAGTAAATGAAATAATGTTGTTTACGTTAATTCCCATAAGCTGCGCTGCGCCTGTATCTTCAGAAACAGCCCTCATAGCTTTGCCCATTTTAGTTTTGTAAACAAGGAAAGATAATAAAAGCATTGAAATAACAGAAACAGCTATTGTGATAAGAGCAGTTACGCTTATGCTTAAGCTTTCTGTAATAGAAATACTTGCAGCCGGCATAACGATACTGCTTGGGAAAGGTTTTGCATTAGCAGTAAAGAAAAACTGCGCAAGGTTTTGTAACAGCATTGAAACTCCGATTGCAGTAATTAACAACGAAATACGAGGGGCAGAGCGTAATGGCTTATATGCCAGCTTTTCAATTACAACTGCTAAAGCAACGCATCCTGCAACAGCCAATACAACTGAAAGCCCGGGAGCAAACCCAGCAGCCAAAGCGAGAAGCGCAATATACCCCCCCACCATTATAACGTCTCCATGAGCGAAGTTAAGTAACATAATTATACCATAAACCATGCTGTATCCTAATGCTACTAAAGCATAAATTGAACCTAATTGAAGCCCGTTAATCATTTGTGAAAAAAACAGCAAAATAATCACCTCTTACACTTAAAATTAAGGCGGGAAAGTATTACTTCCCCGCCTACTGCTTTGAAAGATAGAACTGCTTAATATTTACCCCAGAATTTTGCTTCTCCGCCGGTAATGTTTATAATAACGGCTGTTTTTTCAGGGTCGTTAAATTCGTTGTAAGTAACATGACCAGTTACACACTCCATGTCAGTCGCTTTCATAGAATCAACAACAGCTTGCTTATATTCTTCTGAAGCAGCTTCTAAGCCTTGAGCTTCTGCAGCTTCTACAGCCGCAAGTAAAATCATTGCCGCATCATACGCCTGAGCACCAAACATATTTGGCTCTTCTCCGTATTTATTTTTATAGTCTGCAAGGAACTGTTGAACAGCAGGAGTTGTGTCCTCTGGAGAATATCCGCTGCAGTAATAAGAGCCTTCAAGTAAAGCTGGGTCAGTAACAACACTCATAACAGCGTCCCAACCGTCTACACCGAGCATTGTTGCTTTAACGCCTGCGCTTTGAGCTTGCTGTGCAATTAACGCAACTGTTTCATAATAATATGGTATAAAAAGAACATCAGGGTTTTTAGATGCAATGTTTGTAAGCTGGCTTTGGAAATCCACAGCGCCTTCCGCATAACCTTCTGTCGCAACTATTTCCAAACCAAGTTCAGCCGCTTTTATTTCAAAAGCTTCTTTAACGCCTATAGAGTAGTCTGAACCTGTATTAAAAAGAACAGCCGCTGTTTTAGCGCTAAGCTTTTCAGACGCAAATGATGCCATTTTTTCGCCCTGGAATGGATCAATAAAGCATGAGCGGAAAACGTTACTGTAAAGAGTATCTGTTTCCTTATCGTAAGTAACGGATGCTGCTGTTGCAGAAGCTGTAATCATAGGTATGTTATCCGCATAAGCTTCCGGAACAACAGCAAGTGTAGGAGCAGTTGTAACGTCGCCGATAATTGCAGTAACGCCTTTGTCAAGTAAAGAATTGTAACCTGTAACAGCTTTTTCAGGTTCGCCTTCTTCATCATATTCTACAATTTCAATTTGCTTACCGTTTATGCCGCCCGCAGCATTTACTTGTTCAATGTAAAGACGAGCTCCATTACGCACGCTAGTACCATATTGTGCAACGCCGCCTGTTAAAGGCGCTAAAATACCAATTTTAATAGGCGCTCCGCTTGCTTCTGGAGCTTCGGCATTGTCTTCAGCTTCATTTCCGCTTGCTTCAGCACCCTGTTCATTCTCGGTTACAACCGGGCTTGAACTTTCAGGCGCTTTAGCGGAGCAAGCTGAAAACACTGAGAGACTCATTACAATTGCCACTATTAATGTGGGTAATCTCAATTTTTTCATTCTAAAACCTCCGTTTATGTATGATGTATAGTTATCCGTCGTATATTCGCAGACGGTATAACAAAAATAACGGTGAATAACTCTATATCAGAGATTGCACCGTTGCTTGTCACATATTATAACTTATACAATTGTACATGTCAAGAAAGTTTTTGTACTTTTTGTAGAATATTCTGCACTTTCTTAACATCTTTTAATCATCTTAACTATATTAATGTGAGTTCGACGAAAATTATAAAAAACATAATTTTCATCGAACTTTGATTATATTCGCACATTTTTTAGAAAAATCCGCTGTGCATTTTGCACAAACAATCCGCCGTCTACTAGCGTTAAACAAGGATACCTTGTGGGCGTGTTGAATATTGATTAAAAAATATCAAAACGATGTAAACACGCCCTTGTGCAAAAATGACAGTGAATTTTGTTGCTGGGAATTCGTTCAGGGACTAACTAGTGGTTACTTAATAAAATTTCTTAGAATCCAAATACTCGTGCACATATTGTAGCGCTTCAACAAATCGTCGAGTTGAAAGTGGATAAAAACCCCTGGACAAATGAAAGTCTACAGATTTTTATTTACGTGGCATACACCGATAACACAACACAAACTAAAGCTTTTATTCTTAGAACCTGTTTAAAGTCTCATGCAAGGAAGCGGCGAACGTTTATACTTAAAGAAGTATGGGCGTTTGTCCCTTCCTTGTAATAAGATACCGCTTTAGCGGTTGCCTCAAAAAATTTGCTGGAAAATCCACTAAAAACGAGACTCTGAACAGGCTCTAAAAATACAGTCGAAATAAACGGAAGGATTAATCGAAAGTATATGGATTCTCTGTCTTTTTTAGAGGTGCTGGACTATATAGAGATCATCAATATATTCTTCTCGTTTAGTTATATAAGCTTGTTTTTATAGTATATTTATTGCATCGGAAATATCTTTTTTAATAGATTCCTTACCGTACTTATCAACTGCATTTTTGTTTCTATCACCATGAGTTAAACAGCCTGCTCCGCCAATACAACCTCCAACACAAGCCATACCTTCTATAAAGTTGGCGTCAAGCAAGTTTTTAGAAGCCAGAAGCAACGCCTTCTTGCACTCCTCAATGCCATCGCAGGAAATTGGCTTATATTCAAAATCAGTAATGCCGTGTTCCTTTAACCCCTCTGCTACGGCATCTGCAAGACCTCCGCTTCTGGCAAAAATTCTGCCAAAATATGAGGCGTTGTCTAAAACAGTTTCTTCAAGGGTTGTTATGTCTATTCCCTTGCCATCAAATAACGCTTGGAGCTCCTCAAAAGTTATTGCAGAATCTATATAAGGGCTAACAGTTTCAAGCTGAATTTCCATCTTTTTAGAGGTGCAAGGGCCTATAAATATGATTTTTGAATTAGGGTCTGTTTTCTTAATATGCCTTGCTATTGTTGCCATGGGTGATATATTGTGGGACAAATGTTTCTCCATATCCGGAAATTGCTTTTTAACATAATCCACAAATGATGAACAGCAAGAGCTTAATAAGAATCCTTTTTCCGCTAATTCCTTTGCCTCGTCATATGCCACCATATCCGCTCCAAGGGCAGCCTCAACAACTTGATAAAACCCAAGCCCCTTAATTCCGCTTATTACCTGGCCAAGCTTTGCGTATTTGAACTGGCTTGCAACGGATGGAGCAACAATAGCATATACATTGTAATTTTTGTTGCTATCACTGTTTTTTATTATATCTATTACGTCCAGTATAAAAGATTTATCCATAATAGCACCAAAAGGGCATTGATAAACACAAGCTCCGCAGGCAATACATTTATCATTATCAATTTGAGCGGTCTTTTCTTCATTCATAGAAATGGCTTTTACTTTACAAGAATTTTCACAGGGGCGTATGTTGTGTAAAATAGCAGAATATGGGCAAACTTTTGCGCATAAACCACATTCCACACATTTACTTTGGTCAATATACGCCTTTTGGTGCAAGTCGAAGGTAATAGCACCTTTCTTGCAAACATCTTCGCACCTATGAGCAATACAACCCCTGCAAGCATCAGATACTTCATAACCGGAAACAGGACATTCATCACATGCAATATCAATAACTTCAATTACATTTGGGTTTTTTATATTGCCGCCCATAGCTATTTTTATACGCTCGTTAAGTATTGCACGTTCTTTGTAAATGCAGCAGCGCATAGTGGCTTTGGGGCCGGGGGATATATTTTTTGGAATACTAACCAATTTTCTAAGAAGCTCATCATTAAATGCGTGTTCCGCAATTTCTTTAAGCACTTGGTATTTAAGTTTTTGAACTTTTGTGTCAAATTTACGCATAAAAAATACTCCTTTAAAAAACTATTATTTTTTTAAAAGCGCTGAGTAATTTTAAAATGCGCTGTTGAAAACAGCACAAATTAAAAAGGCGGTCGCCGTACTATGGAGAATACGGTAATCGCCTCAACAGCTTATTATTATTCTAACATATTTTTAAACAAAAATAAATGTAAATTTTTGAGCCCTTGAAAACCAATTAAAATCCAGCATACTGGTAATTTGGGTATGCATTACATAGGGGTAACTCGGGCGCACACTCAGGGCAATGTCATTTCTTTAGCGAGTAATTTAACATGAGTTCGACTAAGTCGAAAAGCCGCTTTTGGATTAAGAAAATGACATTGCGTTGAATGTCTGCACAATCATTAGCACATTATCCAAGAGATGAGAAGGTAGTTTTTCAAACCACCAAGCAAATAGCAGTCTTCCGTCCGGTCGCAAATGGCATAGGACAAACTTCGACAGCATACACATTAAACAGAGGTGTTGCGAATGTGGGAGTCGAAGAAGTTAGGCAAACAGACAGTAAGCGTGTAAAGGTAATACATACCCTGCCAGTTATGACGGATGCAGAGCGTGATTTAGCGAAAAAGCGGATTGGTAATGACCTTTACGAGATTCTAATGCGTATACAAGCCGAGTTACAACTTGACAGTGAAATTTTCAAAAAATAGCAATGACTATGGGTGCTTGATATGGTATAATACCATTAGGTGCTCAATTTTTTTATGGTATTATAGTTGCTGGAGGTTTTTAAAGGTGAATGCAATATACGCTAGACAATCGGTTGATAAGGTCGACAGTATCTCTATTGAAACTCAGATTGAGGACTGTCTTTATGAGGTTAAGAAGGAAGAATACAGGATTTACAAGGACAAGGGGTTCTCGGGAAAAAACACAGACCGCCCTGAGTTTCAGCTTATGTTGGAACATATAAAACAAGGAATTATTAAAAAAGTTGTAGTGTACAAGCTCGACAGAATAAGCCGTTCCGTACTTGACTTTTCGAGGATGATGGCTACCTTCAAGGATTACAACGTTGAGTTTGTAAGTGTAAATGAAAAATTTGATACGACCACACCTATGGGACGAGCCATGCTCAATATTGCTATTGTCTTTGCGGAGCTTGAAAGAGAAACGATACAGCAGCGTGTACTTGACGCATATATTTCCCGCAGCCGTGCAGGTTTTTATATGGGTGGTCGAATTCCATACGGCTTCAAGCGCAAGCCGGTAGTCATCAATGGAGTTAACACATCAATGTACGTAGCTGTGGAGGATGAGATAGAGCAGATACAGGCGATTTTTGACGTGTACTCAAAGCCGGCGACTTCACTCAGTGATGTGATAAAGTATCTGCGTGAACATAAGATTGTTAAGAAGCGCAATATGGAATGGAGTACGCCACGGCTATCCGAGACAATGCGTAACCCTATTTACGTGAAAGCCGACATGGACGTGTATAATTTTTATTTGTCACGTGGTACGGAGGTTGTGACCCCTCCTGAGAGCTTTATCGGTGAAAATGGTTGTTATTTATACACGAAAGACGTAAAGATAATGGGTAAGAAAAAGGATATGATGCAGTATGATAACATTGTTCTTGTTATTGCACCCCATAAGGGCGTCATAGATTCCGATACGTGGATAAAGTGCACACTGAAAATGGAAGCGAATAAGCAACTGCCAAACGCACGCAAATCTTACAAAACATGGTTATCAGGTAAGCTAAAGTGCGGCAAGTGCGGATACGCAATGCGTTATAATAAGTGGGTCGGTAAAACAGTGAAAAACGAGTATTATATTTGCTCTGAAGTTAGCAGTAAGCGTTTGTGTGAAGGCGTTGGGGCTGTGCGTAAGGAGTTTATAGAAGCTGAGATACTGCGTCAAATCATAGAGAAGGTTAAAGAAATAAAGGTTGAGCAGAGCCGGCCGACGACCTATAGTGCTGAGATTAACAAGATAAAAGCTGCCATTGCTGCTAAGGAGCAAGAGATTGAGGACCTGCTCACAAAGTTCGAGGGTGGAAGTGAAGCTATCATGCGCCGTCTTAACGCCCGGGTTGATGGTATTGAGGGCGAGATACAAGAACTGAAGAAGGAGCTGCTCTCCGTTGAAACCAATATAACAGGTGTGCGATTGATAGACACGGACACCATAGACAAGATTTTTTCCATGTGGGACAAAGTTTCTATGGAAAACAGGCAAGCCGTAGCGGATACCCTTATTTCTAGAGTTTCAGTTACAAAGGAAAGTATTGAGATAGTGTGGAAAGTATAGCTTACTACCCACTTTCAACTGATACCAAATGCTTCACCGAATCTTTGGAAATGCACAACTTCTCTTTCTCTCAAAAAACGTAGTGGGTCAATAACATCAGGGTCGTCGCACAGGCGCAAAATATTTTCATAAGTTGCTCTAGCCTTTTGCTCTGCCGCAAGGTTTTCTGTTAAATCTGCAATAGGATCGCCTTTAACAGCCATTGATGCTGCCGAATAGGGTGTTCCGTTAGCAGCACACGGGTATACACCTGAATCGTGGTTCACATAATAAGCATCATATCCTCCGTCAATAATCTGCTTCGTTGTCAGCCCTCGTGTTAGCTGCTGGACAATTGAACCTACTATTTCAAGGTGCGCAAGTTCTTCTGTTCCCAGATCGGGTACTAAAATGTCGCACATCGTCCGTGGTGTTTTGGTCGTCCGATTCCGTAGCCATATCAATGGTATCCGCTATGTCTGGTGCTTTAATTGCCTGTGCTACCGTATAACTCCACTTGTGCGGTAGCAGGTTTAAGTAAACATCTATATGGTTTTTATCATGCACAACCATTCGGTCTAATAGATTCCTATAAAATTCTTCCTCAAAGGTCATGCCCTCCACAATCTCATTAACTGCGGTGGTTATATCCAGTATCAACTCATTTTGCCGCTTGATAATGGTATCTTGTTTTTCGATGCTGTTTATAAGCTCGTTTAATTCGTCAATTTCAACATCACATTTTGCCCGTGCAGCAATAAACTCGTCACGGTTTATATCATTACCCATATAAAGCTCCAGCAGACGGGTTTTTTTTTCTTCAACCGCTGTGATTCGTTGACGCAAGGCATCAGTGTCAGTGCTTGCCATATCAGAAGATACAATAGCCTTAATGACGTTAATCATATTATTCACAATTGATTTCTTTTCCATTTCAAGGCTGCTGGTGACAAGATACATAATGTACAGCGCGTCCTCGTTCCGTATACTTTCGGAGGAACAACCCACTTGATTACCAGCATTATCAATGTGTGGCTTGCCATGCTGTGAGCCTTCCAAACAGCGCCAAGCCTTATATACGCTACCGTCTTTGCGGGTTGTATATCTCGCACCGAAAGTTTCGCCACATACTCCGCATTTTATTTTTCCTGAAAAGCAATAGCGGTTGCTGTGCTTAGATTTTCCTTCTGGGGAAAGTGCGCGCTCGTCTAATATCCGATTGGCGGCGTTAAATAATTCTCGGCTGATTATTGGCTCATGATGGTCTTTTAGAATCACAAATTCTTCCTCGCCGCGGTTATATTTCTTATCATGGGATAAATAATCGGGTGTAAATGTCTTTTTTTGAACGAGGTCACCACAATATTTTTCATTTCGCAAAATTTTATATATAACGGTGTTTTTCCATATAGCATTGCCTGTAATTGTTTTGTAGCCCGCTTCTCGTAATTCGCGGGCAATGGCATGAGCGCCTTTTTCCTCACGGACAAACTTTTCAAAAATGAGCCGTACTATTTTTGCGCCGTCCTCGTTAATAAACATCTGTCCGCCCCGAACGTCATAGCCCAACATATGTCTGCCAAATACAATTCCTTGCTCCATACGCCTTTTCTGTCCCCATTTTACGCGGTCTGAAGTTTTTCGGCTTTCTTCTTGCGCTATGGAGGACATAATCGTTAAGCGGAGTTCTGCGTCGGCATCAAGAGTGTTGATGTTGTCGTTCAAAAATATAACGCCGATGTTACGTTTTTTCAAGTCGCGGGTGTAGTATATGCTATCAAGAGTATTCCGCGCGAAACGGGAAATCTCTTTCGTAATTATCAAATCAAAATCCCCATGCTTGGCGCAGGAAATCATACGATTAAATGCTTTTCGTTTCTTCGTACTTGTGCCAGAAATGCCTTCGTCGGCGAATATCTCATATAATTCCCAATCGGGATTGCGTTCGATATACTCTTTGAAATAACGCTGCTGGCTCTCAAATGAGTTGGCTTGGTCGTCTTTATCTGTGGATACACGGCAATAGGCCGCGACACGCTTTTTTGTTTCGACAAGCAGCCTTTCTTGATTCATTCTTTCATATTTATACATCAGGGGTTCTCCTTTCCCAGTAAGCTGAATTACTGTAATTATTATAAAAAGCAGGAGAGAATACGTCCAATGTGCGAATTTCTCCATATGTAAATAGCCAAGCTGTTTGCTTGGCCATCGTAAGGCTTATTTTTGTTTGCTTCCCAATTCTTCCATACATCTCTCAGATTGAGACACAGTGAGCAAATTCCGTTTTACTAAGGAGAGCAGAATTGACTTTTGGTAATTTAAAACAAAGTCGGCGTTTTCCGCTTTGTCAATTTTTGGAATAGGCTCTCCTACATATATAAATTCACGATGTTTCAGCGGTCAACACCTCCTTTGATAAATCATATTTTCATCTGCTTGTTTGTTATTACTTAAAAAATAAATATCTTTGCCTTTAAGTTGTTTGCACGAAAAAACCGCTCATTCTTAGGAACAAGCGGTTGCTTACAATCACCCACGGCCAAGCACTTTTTAGTTGTTGCAGATTTCTCCATTAAAAGTACCGCCTTACCGCAGTCCGACGCTAACGTGCAATGCCCTGTTTACCTTGCGTATGAGCTTGTTGTTCAGCGTACCTATATAATCCTTCAGCCTTGCCTTATCAATCGTTTGTATCTGCTCCAACAAGATATATGAAACGCGGGGAAGACCGTACATTGCTTGAATACGGCAATGTGTCGGCATGATGTGTTTGCCCTCCGTCTTGCTTGTGATGGCGGCTACAATGACGGTATTGCTGTGTTTGTTGCCGATGTCGTTCTGTATGATTAGTACAGGGCGGTTGCCACTTTGCTCCGAGCCGACACCATTTGTTAGGTCGGCGTAATACATATCACCGCGTTTTATTTGTCTATCCATAAGTTAATCCACCTCCTTTTATGTAAACCAAAGCACAAACCCGGCAAGTAGTTAAGGCAGCACAATTATTGCAGCTAAAATCGCCGGGTTTGCACTTTGGCATATAATTGATTTATCTTTATTTGTCCTCGACACCCCAAGACAAAGGGAAATCATCAAACGGCGGCCTGCTAACCGACCACGGGAATTTCACCCCTCCGAGGTTCTCTCCGAGCCGCCCCCATTGTGTGAACTGTGGCTGGGCGGGAGTATCATTGTCCCCATTGCTTGTCATCGCCTATCGGGAGGAGCCCGATATTTTATAGCCGGAGGTTTTCTCGCTCATCGCACGAAACAGAGGACAAGCAGGCAATAGTAATAAATGTGTGACCCTGCTTCCTGTGTGTTCCGTGGCGACATCATGGCGCAACCGCTAACGTGGCTTATGCTCATCACATTAACAATGGGAATGTGTTTGATGAATGGGTATTAAATTGTCAAAGAGCGCCCCGTTACCGCCAGAAACGGAAAACAGGTGAGGGGTAGTAATTACCCTCTCACCTGTTTCCACACTCAGGGGCTAAAAGTAAAGCCCCTAATCAGAAAAATTTTTAAGAAATTGAGAAATTTCTGTTTTGGCCTTGTCTATGGTATATTTGACCGCCATTTTAGAGCAGCCCTCCATCTGCCCGATTTGCTCATAAGTAAGACCAAACTCATAATAAAGAACAAACCGGCGTCGCTGGATTTGGGGTAGTTGCTGAATAGCCTGCCGCAGATGCTCGTTAAGCATACTATCAAAGGCAGTATCCTCAACGCTTTTAGGCGTGTGTACTGCCCGCTCATAGAGCGTTTCGTCCGTCAACTCGGAGTTTTCATAATGCCGTTGGTCTGAGCGCCGCAAATTTCGCTCAACCTTGATAAAGCGCAGAAACTCCAGATAAACAGGACGGGACACCTCTGTTTCCCGCTGGATAGCTTGTCCGTCCTTAAAAGAAACGAAGTAATGGGTTATACTCTCGATGATTTCTGTCCGTAGGGTATAAGGGTTAGTGTTATCAAACATTGCCTTTCCTCCAATCAGTTTTTTGTGGTTGCAAAAACTGATTGGAGACGGCGGGGAGCGACAACGTGGAGCTATATCACTGCATAGAAAAAAAGCACACAAACAGGCAAAGAAACCTGTTTGTGTGCTTTTGAATTGATAGTGGTTGTTGATATGTCGTGTTGGTTCGTCTTTGTGTGCGTAAACCGCCGAGGATAGACCTAAGCTTTTTTTGACAGTTTACGCAGGGTGAAAATATCTTTGTGATATAATATGTAATGTATTATTTTAATAAGTAGCAGTGTGGATATTAATGGCCAACACATAGAACGCCCCCCCAAACTTCAACTGAGTTTGGACGGGCGTTTCTTTTTTGGACATATTGATAAACCCACCCAAACACCGTTTTTTTTATTTGGTGGGTCTGCGAATCTTTTCTTATTAAAGCCAAAACATAAAGGGAGTAGGCTTTTGTATCATCAGTTCGTGTATGATATGTGTTATCAATGCGTTCCGTTTATTCAACACGCACTGTAAAATAATATAGGAGGTGAACTGACAATGGATATCTTAGCATCATTAGGGCAAACGATTAAATCTGCTCGACTAAAAAGCAATCTAACGCAAGAGGAACTTGCGGCAAAAGCGGATATTAGCACTCGTTTTGTAATGGCAATTGAAAACGAGGGTAGAAATCTTAGCTTTGATGTATTTTCAAAATTAATTCGTATCTTGGAAATACCAACCGAGCCGATTTTTTATCCCGAAACACTATGCCAAAGCCCGGAAAAAGACCTGCTTATCCGGCTGATACATAAGTGTGATGAGCGCTCCCTTACGGTTGTAGAAGCAACCGTAAGGGCATTACTGGAAAGCCAATAACCTCTCTCGCTCTATATAGAAACCACAATCCCTCACAATGGTGGTGTTCTATCAAAAGAAAAGAGCCGATAACCGTGACAAAATCACTGGTTATCGGCTCTGCGTCTGTGCGTCTGGCACTGTGATAACTGACATATTTAGTTGTATGACATTTATAATGTTTTCTTGCTTGCACTTGGGACAGAACAGAGGGAAGTTTTTAAGCTCTGTATCGTCCCGTATTTTTGTTCGGGTTTTGCTCTTGCAAGTGGGGCATAGTATCCATTCCACCTTTTCCAAATTATCACCTCCCCAAACACTTGGTTTCACATTATAAGAATTTGCCGCTATGTTAACAATGCTTGCGTACAATGTAGGGTTTGCTCATTATGCGTAGTTATAAATTAAGCGCAGTAACCCAAAAGCATATTGCAGCAATAAGTGAAAGTGGAGTCATAACAAATTTTTCTTTATTGCTTTTAGATAGAAAATTCACGATAGTATTTAAAGATAAAAAAGTTGCAAAAAAGAAACATATATATTTTGTCGTTTTAACTGAAAACCAAAAAGGGATAAAGGCACCCGCTTGTAAAACAATTAATACCGCAAAAAGTTGAATTACAACAGAGACTGTGCCTATAATCCTTAACTTCTTTGGCAAAATTTTATGCTGACCCCCCATTGTAAATTCCCCCAAAGGCAAACCGCAAATTGCTAGAACTGTCATAATTGCAATTGCAAAAAATATAATTGCACCCAAAATTGATAACATAAACACAATTCCTCATCTTTCCTATTATATAAATTAGTTTCTGTATCAGCAATTCTTGTATGCAATAAAGGGTTTGCTTATTTTCGGAGATTAATTTGAAATAAAAGGAGCTTTACAGATATTTTTAGTATCTATAATTTGATTTACAAGAAATTCTGCTAAATCTAAGCTATCAATTTTACTTCCTGGAGTATGTTTCATATCAACTTTAATATTTCCAGTAGAATAACCTTCAACAATTAATGGTAACCGTACAAGCGTCCATTGTATATCACTCTTTAATAAAGTTTCATATTCCCTTTGTTTATCTGAAAGAATTGCAGGAAACATGCTTCTCAATACGATAGTTTTAAATTTATCTTTAAAAGATTTGCTATCTCCATAGGCGTCTACCCCCATACCCGTTATTAAAATATATCGCTTAATATCTAGTTCTTTCATTGTGCTTAATATGTTGCTTGTAGACTTATTGAAAATTGGTTGCTCGCCTTTAGGTTGCCCCAGTGTACTAATAACAGTATGGCAACCCAAAAGTAAAGTCTGAATTGAACTGATTTCTCTAGCATCACCTTGAACAATATCAAGCCTGTTGTCAGTAAATTTAACCTTGTCAGGATTTCTGACCAACATTTTAACAGTATACCCTGTTCTCAATAGTTGATTTAAAACAGGACTTCCTGCTTTTCCCGTTCCACCAATTAAGGCTATTTTACTGTCACCCAACTTTTCCATAATGCGTACCTCCTTATTGACTTTCCTATATATAACAATTATAATTAAAATGTTGTTTTTTACAAGTACGCATATTTATATGACATAGTCATATAAAACAGACTATTGGAGAAACAGGAGGATTAAAATGTTTAATGAATATGATGTTAATAAAGTTTGCCCTGTTTTAGTTACGCAAAACGTATTGATGGGCAAATGGAAATTGGTTATTTTATGGTTTCTGGGACAAAACACAAGACGTTTTGGCGAATTGCAAAGGCTCATGCCGGACATTTCACGTGGAGTTCTTACCCAGCAATTACGTGAATTAGAAAGAGATAATCTAATTCATAGAGAAGTATATAAGCAAGTGCCCCCAAAGGTTGAATATTCTATAACTAAAGTTGGTGAGAGCTTTATACCTGTAATGAATAAAATTATGGAGTGGGGCGTGTCCTATATTAAAGAAACAACTAGCTGTAATATGGATATATGCATTGTTAATAAGTTTTCTTGCTTTAAATGTCATGAAATGTTAAAAAACGAAATACCTGCTTATGAACCGCTTGAATAAATTATTAGGGTATGTTTTTTATCGATATCACCATCCAAGATTATATAAATTAGTTTTTGTAACCCTATTTTCACAGCAACCTCGTGATTAGTTTTATTCGCTTTGTTTGGTGAAGAAGTAAAGGTTGCGTCCATTATGCTTACTATATACTCAATGGGTATTAATTCAAAATTAATTACCGTCTTCTGATAATTTCTGATATAAAGCAGCTTAATGTAACAAAAGTGATATCAACTGCTGTTCTTATAAAAATATCCGTAAGAGTTCCTTCAAAGACCATTGGAATAAAAAACATAAAACAAGACCAACTAACGCCGAATATTACAAGTCCAAATCTGATTGCAGTTACAATAGGCGAAGTCTCTTTCACTGCGTGTCTCATTAACAGATAAGATACCCCTATACAACTACCCATCACCAAAGTCCAAATAAAGGTAGCAATTGGTCTTATTTGATAGCCAGAACTAATTATATTTGTACAATAAAATATATAACGTCCACCCAAGTAAACCACTGTAAAAACAATAATAGATAATATAGAAGTAAGAAAACCTATAGATATCTTTTTATTTGTATCTGACCCTTTGCTTTTTGCAGTAAATATACCTAATAATAAACCCAAAATGGTGACTGGTATAGCATCGCTTAACCCCATCATTAATTCAAATTCAATAGGGCTTCCCTTTAGAGATACCATCTCTAGCATTGCAAAAAACCAAAGCAAACCTATTGAAATACCATACCTAAAACCTTTCATAATTTTTGTTCCTTGAATTCTGCTTTCATACAAATAGAATACATAATAAACACAGCAATAAACGATGAAGCACCATACTACTACAACTGGCTCGAATCCAAACTTTTTTGCAAGCAAATTTAATTCAAGAGCCTGCGATTCGT
>CAZJGG010000027.1:0-37693 GCA_964545475.1 uncultured Eubacteriales bacterium
ATTAATATTACTTTTTCACAATTTTTTAAACAAAATATATATATGGTTACAACGGCTGTATAATATGGCTTATTTCGACAGCATGACAAACGCTCCAAATATAGAAAAAGCAAGACTGGATATTAATGAAATATTTTTAAAAAATGAACAAAACGGATATTCTTTATTATTTTTTGATATTAAAAATTTTAAATACTTAAATGATATTTTAGGATACAAAACCGGAAGCGATATTTTAACAAATGTAAGCAAATTGTGCCAAGAAAGTATTGGTCCATTAGAATATTACGCACGGGTTTCATCCGATGTTTTTTTACTATTTGTTCAAAGAAGCAAAGATGAAATAAACGATATTACAGAGTTTTTTAGAAAATCTTTAAATTCCATGCCTCAAGTTTCGTCTTATGCTCTTAATATTGTTATTGAATGGGGCGTTTACGAAGTAAGTGATGACGAACCGGACTTTGAACGCTGCTTAGACAAGGCGAATTACGCCAGAAAGCTAATAAAAGGCGATTCTGTTTCAAACATTTGTTTTTACGACGAAACCCTTAAAAAAAGAGAGCAAACAATAAAACAAATTGAAAGCGGAATGCATAGAGCAATGTCAAACGGTGAATTCACTGTGTTTTTTCAGCCTAAAGTGGAAATTGGTTCCGGCAGAATAATTGCAGCCGAGGCTCTTGTGCGGTGGATGCACGGAGGAGAGGTTTTATGGTTTCCCAACGACTTTATATCAGTTTTTGAAAAAAACGGATTTATTTCTGAGCTAGATATGTATATGTTATCAAGTGTTTGCCAATACCAAAAGAAATGGCTTGATATGGGGCTTAATGCAGTTCCTGTTTCAGTAAATCAGTCAAAAATATTAATAAGCAAGACAAATTACGTAAATGAAGTTATTTCAGCTGTTAAAAAACATGAAATCCCCTCAAATTTAATAGAAATCGAAATAACGGAAACAATTTTGCATGACAACATTGAGTTACTTACGGACATCATTACAAGGCTTCACAATGAAGGCTTCTCTTTCTCTATTGATGATTTTGGCAGCGGTTATTCTTCTTTACAGCTTTTATCAAACATTAAAGCTGATACTTTAAAAATCGACAGAGGTATACTTCTAAAAGCCGTAAACAACCCCGGCGGCATGTCAGTTTTAAAAAGTATAGTTATACTTGCAAGCGAAATCGGCATGACCTGTATTTGCGAGGGAGTAGAAACAAAAGAGCACGAAAAAATGCTTTTAGGGTTAGGATGTCAATATGCCCAAGGCTATTTATACGGAAAGCCTATGACTGCTTCTGATTTTGAAATGCTATTAAAAGCTTAAAATAATCGTTATTATAACGTTGTAATCGGAGGTTGCACGTTTGAATCATAAAATTAGGAATATCTTATTTGGTCTAGGTATTGTTTTATACTTGGTAATAGGATTTTATGAAGTTAACAGACTTTCCAAGCAAATGGCAGAAGATTATTACACCCTGCTCGGCTCTAAAGCCTCTGACTTGGCAAAAATTGCATCCGAATCCTTGTATATAACAGACAAGGACGTTGCAGAGCTTAAGACACTTTCTTATGAGGAAATGTTGGATCACCCAGTAAATAATCAGCTTGAAAGCATTTTTTCGTCCGATAATTTCAGCAAAGAATTAAACTGTTCTTATATAGAAATAATTCTCGACGACAGTGAAGTGAAATATTGGGTTACTGAAGAAACTAAAGATTTTTACGGTGCTCCGGTGGGTTCTCCTTTAAATTTAATGTGGCTTATAGATGTTGACATAAACGGCAAACCTATCGACAGCGAGAACCCATACAAAGACATCTACAGGTATTCTTTTGCAAAGGAGACAGATAGGCAGGCTTTGCTTGGGAGAAGCAGCAGTTATTATTTTTCCGAAAGCGAGTATGGTAAAGATATTGTGGGGACAGCCCCCATTTATACTAGCGAGCAAACCTACGTAGGCTTGCTTTGTGTTGACATTTTTTATGATAATTACACCGATATTGTATTTAAAAACCGCAATGGCTTTGCATTAGTTTTTCTGTTTCCTACAATAGTTTTGACTGTTATTTATATTTTAATTTATTTTATAAAAAGCAGAGAAAGCAATTTATCTGCAAATACAGATGAACTATCTTCTCTATACAACAGAAGATATTTAAACTATATTTTACCAAGACTAATAACTGAAGCTTATTATAAGGAATTAAGCCTTTCATCAATTATGATTGATATAGACTTTTTTAAGCTTTACAACGACCATTATGGTCATAAAAAAGGCGATGAAGTGATAACAGCCATATCTTCCGCTATTGTAAGCGTTTTAAGAAAAAACACAGACATAGTTTGCCGATACGGCGGAGAAGAAATTATCGTTTTGTTACCTCATACAGACTTACTTGGTGCAACACAGGTTGCCTCAAAAATTAAGCTTGCTATAGACAAGCTTGCTATTGCCCACGAATACAGCCATGTTTCTTCAATCGTCACTGTATCCCAAGGAGTGTATTCGGCAGTTCCATCTTCCGATACAAAAGAGGTTGTTAATGATTATATCGTAAATGCAGACAAGGCACTTTACCGTGCAAAAGGAAATGGAAGAGACAGATTTGAAATATTTTTTAGTGAGTAAGATCCTTTGAGGTTTAAAACAAAATTTGAAACAAATTTTTTTCAAATAATATTAAACCTTCATTTCGCATTTTGCTTAGCTCATTTGAAAGAGCGCTTCTGTCTACACATAAATACCTTGCCAGTTCTTCCCGATTATAGGGTATAGAAAATTTTTTGCTTTGCTGCATGTCGAAAAACAGTAAAAGCTTATCCCTTATTGTTCTTCTGGACAGAATTTCTATTTTGCTGTTTAAAGATAAAGTTTTGCAGGCAATAAGCTTTAGCATATTTTCTATCAGCTTTGAGTGAAAACCGCAAACAGCAGTGCATGTTTTTATAATTTTACTGTAATTTAAGAAAATTATTTCGCAGTCCTCTGCAGCTTGAACTGTTACAGGGCTATGGGAAACTCCGGCACAAACGAAAACCTCAGCAAATATCTCTGATACTGACAACCTTGCTAAAATTATTAAGTTTCCGTCAATATCTTCGCTTATTATTTTAATTGCACCACGCAAAACAAGACCTATTGAATTTACTTTTTCACCGCTTAGCAATATAATGTCATCTTTTTTATATTCCACAACTTTGGCAGACAAGCAGCATACCATTTTTTCAAAGTCTTCCTGGTTTATCCCCGAAAAAAGCGTATTATTTTTAAGTGTATCATATATTTTTTTCATAAATACCTCATTTCGTTGTTTTTACAACCGACTTATTTGCTTTATGCTAATATAATTATGTTATAAAGTCAATTAAAAAAAATTATTGTATGTTTAGAGCCTGTCTAAAATCTCCATTTTGGCGTCTTTTCGGCGGATTTCCCGAATTGCTGCGTCAGTGGCAAACGCCCATACTTCTTAAAGTATGAACGTTCACCGCTTCCTTGCACTTCGGAAAATTTGCTCGAAAACACACCAAAAGCGAGATTTTAGACAGGCTCTTAGCAAAAACACGAATAGGAGATAGATTATGATTAGAAAAATAATTAAAATTGATGAAAGCAAATGTAACGGTTGTGGTCTTTGCGTAACCGCTTGCCACGAAGGAGCAATTGCAATGGAAAACGGCAAAGCAAAGCTTATTAGAGACGATTATTGCGACGGTCTTGGTAATTGCTTGCCAGTTTGCCCTACAGATGCAATTTCCTTTGAAAGACGGGAAGCGGCAGAATTCGACGAAGAGGCAGTATTAGCAGCTAGTCGTGAAAAACTACCGTGGGGCTGCCCAAGCACACAATCAAAAGCCTTAAACACAAATAGAAATAATGACATGAAAAGCCATTTAAACCAATGGCCTGTTCAAATAAAACTGGTGCCTCCCAATGCGCCGTATTTTAACAATGCTGATTTACTTATTTCCGCCGACTGTGCTGCTTTTGCTTACGGCAATTTTCACGAAGATTTTATGAAAAACAAAATAACCCTTATCGGATGCCCGAAGCTTGACGATTGCGACTACAGTGATAAGTTAACTGACATTTTAAAGCTAAACAATATTAAATCCGTTACAGTTGCAAGAATGGAAGTGCCATGCTGTGGGGGCATAAAACATGCCGCAAAAAATGCAATAGACAGAAGCGGTAAGGAAATTCCTCTTAAAATTGTGGTTATTTCTACAGACGGCAAAATCATTTAATTAGAGCAATTAATTAATGTACTACAGTTTAGGAGGCGTGATTATTATGGTTGAAAACTGCCCCGGGGCTGCCAACATAACCGGCACCCCCACATTAAAACTTAAAGAATGCCCTCAATGCGGCAGTGATATTGAAATTTTTTCCAATGAGCTTCAAACTGAATGCCGGAATTGCGGATTCACCGCTTTTAACAATATTATTTCCTGCATAAAGTGGTGCGCCTATGCCAAAGAATGTGTAGGAGAAGAAGTGTATCAGCAACTAATGGGAACAGAAAACAAGTAGTAAACCATTTTTATAGACACAAGCAACTCGCTTGTGTTTTTTGTTATAAAAAAATAATTATTTTTATGTTGCTTGGTTGTTGCTAATTGTATATAATTATATGAAATTTAATATATTTTTCATAAAACTACGATATAGGAATAAACAAACCGGTTGTTTATACTGGAGGAAAATTTTTCATGGATTACATTGTTTACAACGCTTACGCCAAAATTAATATAGCTCTTGATGTTACCGGAAAAAGACCGGATGGCTATCACAATCTAAATACCATTATGCAAAATATAGACTTATGTGACACAATATTTATAAAAAAAGTAAATGAAAAAGGTATAAAATTAAACTGCAATTTGAAATGGCTTGCTGTAGACGCCAGAAATTTAGTTTACAGTGCGGCAAGCGTTATTATGGATAAATATAACATAAATTCTGGGCTTTATATTGATTTAACAAAAAACATTCCTGTTGCTGCCGGGCTTGGCGGCGGCTCTGCTGATTGTGCGGCGACTCTCTTAGCCTTAAGGAAACTATTTGATTTGCCGATAACAGACAAGGAGCTTTTGACAACAGGCAAAAGCCTTGGAGCAGATGTTCCTTTTTGCCTTGTTTCCAAAACCGCAGTTGCAAAAGGTATTGGTGATGAGCTTACGTTAATTAACGAACATCCCCATGTAACAGTTGTGGTTGCAAAACCAAACATAAGAGTTTCAACAGCGGATATTTTTTCGCAGTTTACTCAAAATATAGTGACAAAACGCCCGGATATTGATAAAATGGTTATTGATATAACGAATAAAGATGTTGAAAGTATTGCAGATGGTTTTTGTAACGTTTTAGAAAACGTTACGGAAAATTTATATCCGGAAATCAAGAACCTTAAAGATTATTTCCTGGAAGCAGGCGCTTATGGAGCGCTTATGAGCGGCAGTGGTCCTACTGTTTTTGCGTATTTTAAAAATAAGTACACTGCAGTTTCCGCAGTTAGAAAAATAAAAAGAAAATTCACTCAGCCTAAAGAAATTTATGTCTCTAAAACCATTACACCAAAGGATGAGCGGGTAAAGTAAGCACTGATTAAGTCAGATGCAAATTCTGGCGAACAAAATTCGCTGTGGTTTCTGCACAAAAAATCCGCCGTTTGCTAGAGGCAAACAAGGGATTTTTTGTGCAGAAATGACAGTGAATTTTGTCGACGGAATTTCGTATCGAACTTATTCAGTGGTTGCTTAATATTTTGAGCTAAAGAGATGATAACATGAATCAGTCTATTGATAGCAATAATTTACTTTTTTTAGCGTGGAATTACATTAGACCTTATGTTATGGAAGCGCCTGAGCTTTTAAATACTGAATACAATTGGTTGAAAAAAACCACATTAATTTCAAAAACTTTAACTTCCCCGGAATTGCTTTTTGATTATTTCTGTAACGCTTCAACAGACGAAAGTGTAAATTCTCAAAACAATTATGGTATATCCTCAAGAATCACCAAAACTAATGCATTTAAAAAAGTGTCTAGTCAAAGACAGTTAACCGAGCTTATAGACGTTTCAAACATTTTTAACTGTTTTTTATATATATTTTCAAACCGAGACAGTCAAATAAAAGAAAATTATAAAATAATATTAGAAGATTATTATTTTAACTATAAAATGATAAAATTTTATCACGTAACAACTCATGATTTAGTGTTTGACGGCTTTGATGATTTAGTAAAGTTTTTTGATAATCTTTGCGGAGAATTTAAGTTTAACGTTGTTATCACAAAGGAATTAACCGAATATGTATGTATGCTTATGGCATCTGTTGTTTCAAGATATTACGGGCTTAATCATATTTTAACACCTTCTTACGCATACAAGGGGCTGCTTCCCCTTTATGCAGTTCATAACGAAATGACAGGATATACAAATTTGGTTTTGTCTATAACCATTAACAGATGTTTTTTCTCTATACCTCAAGAATTCTTTTCGGAAGAAGAAACGCCCTGTTATTTTAATTTTATTTTGCATAAAATTATTGATTCTTTAAGCGGCTCTATTTTAGGATACCTGCAGCTTTCGAGCATTTTTAACAGTGATATAACCGGGCTTGACCAAACTTCTCCGGCAAAAAATGTTTGCTCGCTGACAAAAGCTTTTATGCTGGGTGCAAACAAAATACAAATATACAGCTACGATAAATCCATAGAAGAATTTATAGCTGTTATAACAAAGGAAAATCATTATACCCATTACGTCTATATTACTCCCGGGCTTTGCGCAGATAATGCAGCACCACTATCTTTAACGCTATTAAACATGTTTGCCATTACTTCGGATATGACCATAAGGCCGTTAAACGCAAGCGAGGAGAAAACAATAGAAAAAATAGCAAGTGATTTAAAAATGATTATAACATAATTGTAGGAGGTGTATATTATGGACGGGAAAGACAAATATTTTAAAACAAGACCGCCCAAAGTTTCTTATAGAAAAAACCATACGCCAAAACATGCCGGAAAAAATTCAAATAAAAAGGTTATACACTTAAACCCTTTCCGAAGATTTTTAAGGAGCTTTAAAAAAAATTCATCATTACACTTTGTGGCAGCCGGCAGTGCCTTAGTATTGTTAATTGGAGTTTTATCGTTTACTCTTTGGTTTTTTACTAATAAAAACGCTTATGAAGTATATTTAGGGGACGAGCTACAAGGCGTTATTGCCAAAAGCAAAACTGTTACTGAAAGCACAATGTATGAAATTGCCCTTACAAAGCTGGCAGCAGAAGCAGGAACAAATGTAAAAGTTAAAGAAGAGATAACCTTTAAGCCCGTTCATGCTTCAAAAAAGGGAATTTCTCCCCCGGATTATGTTATTGGTGTTTTATATAAAAAGTGGGATTATGAAATTGAAGCTTCTGTTATAAACGTTAACGGAACCCAATACGCAATTCTTAAAACAGAGCAGGAAGCAAAAGACATTTTAAACAAAATAGCAGAACATTATATAAACAAAGAATCTACCCTAGTAGATACTAAATTCCCCAATGCAGAAATAACAAAAAAATATTGCAAGCCGTCGGAATTGGACACTGCAGATGCTGCATTTAAAAAGCTTAATATATCATCTAAATCCACTATTGAATATACAGTTAAGCAAGGGGATTCCCTTTCTAAAATTGCTACTTCCAACGGAATGTCTGTTGAAGAGCTTTTAGAAGAAAACAGTAATATTGATATTAATACTAAGCTTAAAATTGGGCAAACATTATCTCTTATTGCCCTTAAACCTCTTGTTTCCGTGGAAACAACTGAAGAACATACATACCCAACTGTTGCTAAAAAGGAGCAAGTTATACAGGATAACCCTGACCAATACCAAATTTACTCCAAAGTTATCCAACAAGGCAGAGACGGGCAAAAAGAAGTTACAGAGCATATTATTCGTATAAACGGCTTTGAAACTGAAGTAAAACCTATAAGCGAAAAAATTATTATTGAGCCTGTAAACGAAGTTATAGAAGTCGGCACTAAAAATAAAAAAAATTAAAGGAATAATAAATGTCTAAAAATATAGTAGTTATCGGCGGCGGTCCGGCCGGCATGATTTGCGCCGGAGTTTGCGCATCAAAGGGTAACACAGTCACACTTCTTGAAAAAAACTCAAAGTTAGGAAAAAAACTTGCTATAACCGGAAAAGGAAGATGCAACATAACTAACGCTTCCGACGTTATAGATATATTGGATAATATTCCGGAAAACAACAGCTTTATGTACAGCAGCCTTTATACTTTAGATTCTTCCGCTGTTATGGCCTTTTTTGAAAGCTTGGGGGTTAATGTTAAAGTTGAGCGGGGAAACAGAGTTTTTCCTGTTTCTGATAAGGCCTCCGACGTTGTAGATGCATTAGCCAAATATATGGCTAAAAACAAAGTAAAAGTAATAACAGACTGTGAAGCTAAACAATTAATTATTGAGAATAATAAAATAAAAGGCGTTATAAACAAGCGTGGCAAGACTTATTTATGCGACAGTGCCGTTATTACAACAGGAGGACTTTCATACCCCGGCACAGGAAGCACAGGAGACGGGTATGCCTTAGCCAAGGCGGCAGGGCACACAATAACAAAGCTTCATCCCTCCCTTGTTCCGCTTATTTGCTGCGAAAGCTGTAACTGGGTTACAGAACTTCAAGGTTTATCCTTAAAAAACGTATCCCTATCAGTTTTCGTAGATGACAAAGAAATTTTCAATGATTTTGGAGAAATGCTCTTTACTCATTTCGGTTTGTCTGGTCCTATAGTTTTAAGCGCAAGCCGGAAATTAACAGGCCTTTATGATAAAAAACCAATATTATCAATCGACTTAAAACCTGCATTAACTGAAAGAGAGCTGGATGCTCGTATTTTACGAGATTTTAACGAATATAAAAATAAAAATTTTATAAATTCTCTCGACGACTTACTGCCACAAAAACTTATACCTGTTTTTGTTGAATTAACTTCCATAAACCCTCATAAAAAAGTTAACGAAATAACAAAAGAAGAGCGCAAAAAAATAGTTAGCCTTTTAAAAGGGCTTAAAGTTACGGTTAAAGGCAATAGAGGTTTTAAAGAAGCCCTAGTTACAGCAGGTGGTGTTTCCGTTACAGAAATTGACCCTTCAACAATGGAATCCAAGCTTATAAATGGATTATATTTTGCAGGAGAAGTTATAGACATAGACGGCTACACAGGAGGGTTTAACCTGCAAATTGCTTTTTCTACCGGTTATTTAGCTGGTATATCGATATAATCAAATTTCTATGAAAATTATGTTTTTTATAATTTTCATAGAACTCACATTAGTTTAACTTGAGGTGGCTTACTTGACTTTTAATAGAAATAATAAATACGCAATTGCTATAGACGGGCCATCCGGGGCTGGCAAAAGCACAATCGCTAAAATGCTTGCCCAAAGGCTTGGGTTTATTTACGTTGACACAGGGGCAATGTATAGGGCGGCGGCACTATATTTTCTACAAAATAAAATAGATATAGACAATTGCAGTTATGTTATTCAAAACCTTGATAACTTAAATATATCAATAAAATATGAAAATGGTCAGCAGAGGATTTTTTTAAACAGCACTGATGTTTCCGACGAATTACGCACGCCGCCTGTTTCGGAAGGTGCATCAAAGGTTGCTGTTTACAACCAAGTAAGAGAAAAACTTGTTGAATTGCAACGAGAGATTGCCCAAAACGAAAATGTTGTTATGGACGGTCGTGATATAGCAACACATGTTTTGCCAAAGGCACAGCTTAAAATTTATTTAGATGCTTCCGCTATGGAGCGTACTATAAGAAGGCTTAAGGAATTGCAAAACAAAAGGATTAATAAAGAATTTGACGTTTTACTTAAAGAAATTGAAGAACGTGATTTCAGAGATATGAACAGAGAGTTTTCTCCGCTTAAAAAGGCGAATGATGCTCTTGTTATAGATTCCAGTGACTTAAGCTGTGAAGAAGTAGTATGTATTATTGAAACAGAATTTAATAAAATTAGGTGATTTAATGGAAGTTATTATCGGAAAATACGCCGGTTTTTGCCACGGTGTTTCTACAGCTTTAAATACCGTTTATAAGGAAATGGGTAGTAAAAAGCTGTGTACATACGGCTCAATTATTAATAACAGCATAGTAACGGACAAGCTTGACCAAAACGGAGTAAAAATAATAGATAATTTGAATTGCGTATTAGATGAAACTGTTGTTATAAGAAGCCATGGCGTTGCACCGTCTATTTACAATGAGCTTGAGAAAAAAAACATACCATACATAGATTGTACATGTAAAGATGTTAAGAAAATTCATAAAATTGTCGAAGAAAGTATAAGGAACAACAGAAAAATTATAATTATCGGAGATGGTGAACATCCGGAAGTTTTAGGTACTAAAGGGTACGCCGGAAATGATTATATTTTAGTAAATGAACTAAAAGACTTACAACAAATCAAAGAAGGCGAAAAATACACTTTAGTTGTTCAAACAACATTTTCCGAAGAAAAGTTCAATCACATTAAAGAACAATTACTCAGCATGAACATTAATTTGGAAATAAACAACACAATTTGTCATTCTATGATAAACAGGCAAAGAGAAGCGGAAAATATATCAAAAATTGTTGATATAATGCTCGTTATTGGAGACAAAAAAAGCTCCAATACAACAAAACTATATGAAATATGCAAAAAAAATTGTGAAAAAACATATTTAATATCACAAATTTCTGAATTTTTTATATTAAATTCACATTTAGAGTTGAATATTTTTGAAACAAGTGGTAAAATTGGAATAGTTGCCGGTGCTTCTACCCCACCGGATATCATAAAGGAGGCATTCTTAAATATGAGCGAAATAGACAATAACACAAAAAATCAGTCTTTTCAAGAAATGTTGGACGAGTCTTTAGTTACGCTTCGCACAGGAGACATTGTAAATGGGACAGTTATCCAAGTTGCTAACGGTGAGGTATCCGTAAACTTGGGATATAAATCAGACGGATTAATCCCTAGAAACGAATATTCCGACAACCCAGATATAGACCCTGCAGACTTCGTAAAACCAGGTGACAGTATTGAAGTATTCGTTGTGCGAGTTAACGACGGAGACGGTAACGTTTTGCTCTCAAAGAAAAAAATAGATGCAAAACGTAGCTTTGACGAAGTTGAAACAGCCTTTAACGAAAAAACACCTGTTACTGCAAGAGTGACTGAAGTTGTAAAAGGCGGCTTGGTTGCAAGCGTTAACGGTGTTAGAGTGTTTATTCCGTCCTCTCAGGTTTCAAATAGATATGTTGAAGATTTAGAACAATTTAAAGGCAAAGAGTTAAAGCTAGAAATACTCGAATTTGACAAATCGAAAAGACGTATAGTGGGCGGAAGAAAAGAGCTAGCAGCAAAAGAGCTTGAACAAAGCAAAGAAAAAGTATTTGCTTCTGTTACATCAGGGCAAGATGTTGAAGGCGTTGTTAGCAGAATTACAACCTTTGGTGCATTTGTGGATTTAGGCGGCGTAGACGGTCTTATCCATATTTCAGAGCTTTCTTGGGGTAGAGTTAAGAAAGTTTCAGACGTTTTAAACGCTGGAGACAAAGTTGTTGCTAGAGTTTTAAGCGTTGACAAAGAAAAAGGCAGAATTTCCCTTTCTTTAAAAGACGTTAAGGAAGATCCATGGAGTTCTGTTGCAAATAGATATGAAATCGGTCAAATTATTGATGGTAAAGTTGTTCGTATGGCTGCTTTTGGTGCTTTTGTTGAGATTGAGGAAGGCGTAGACGGTTTAATCCACGTTTCCCAAATTGCTCATAAGCATGTTGCAAAACCAGAGGACGAGCTTTCAATCGGACAGATTATTACAGTTAAAGTTATGGATATTGACCCTGAAAATAACAGAATCAGTTTATCTAAAAAAGAAACTGAACCAGTGTCTGCCAACGAAGAAACTTCAGATGCGCAGCCTGCTGAAGAAACAGTAGTTAAAGAGCTTGAAACACAAGAGGCTTAATAAAAACTCGCCTACATTTACATTACATATTTTTCTTGTGTAGAGTATTATTTTCAAAATTTTGTTGACAATATATTTATATTATAATATAATCCAGTTAACCGTGAGGGAGTAATTGGCGCATGTAATGCGCGGCAACGTCAACATCCTGGCCGTTTTTGGTCTGGCTTGCCTTAATTAATGAGACTCATGTATGGCTTTTCCGCTGTACATCTGTTAGTTCGTTAATCGACTCATGTACAGTATTAAAGCTGTACATGAGTTTTTATTTTTACAAGAAATATTTACAAAAGGAGATTAACATGGGAATTTATGTTGCAGTTTTGTTATTTTTAGTCGGAGCATTAATAATTATTAAAGGGGGAGATTTGTTTGTTGATGCATCCGGCTGGACATCTGATGTTACTGGGATTTCCAGAGTTGTAATCGGCGCAACATTAGTAAGCCTTGCAACAACCTCCCCGGAATACTTTGTTTCGCTTATAGCCGCATTAAAAGGAGCAACAGACCTTGCAATCGGTAATGCTGTTGGCTCTCTTATTGCAAATATAGGTATAGCTTTTGCTTTATTGGCTATTACTACCTCTGGAAAAGTTAATGATAAGCTTTTCGGGATAAAAGGGCTTATAATGATTTTTTCTACTGTAATGCTGTTTTGCTTTTGTATAAACGGGATTTTATCTGTTTTGGAAGGAATTATCCTTTTTGTAATATTTATTGTATTTACATTAATTAACATAAAATTTTCTAAAGAAGATAAGCCTCAAAAAATTAAATCTACAAACACAAAAGAGATTATTATTAATATTATAAAATTTATAGTTGGTGCAGCTGGCATAATTTACGGCTCAAACCTTATCGTTGATAACGGACAGATTATTGCACAGCACCTAGGCGTTTCCGAAGCTGTTATCGGGTTAACAGTGGTTGCCATAGGAACATCCCTGCCGGAAATTGTAACCTCTGTTACAGCTATTATCAAAAAAGAGAGTGCATTGTCTATTGGTAATATAATTGGTGCAAATACTCTTGATGCAACTCTAATATTAGCTACCGGCTCATTTATTTCAGGCGGTAAACTAACCGTTTCTCCCCTCACCGTTTTTCTGGATATTCCTGTAGCAATTGCTTTAATGCTTTTAGCCGTTATCCCAACTGCATTAGGAAAGAAAGTATATAGATGGCAAGGCGTATTTATAGCAATTGTTTATATTTCATATTTGCTTTATATTACATTTGTAAGGTCGTAGTAATTATACAAAAAACAGAGCATTCAAACCTTATCGGCGAATGCTCTGTAAATTTCTTCTAAACAAAATATTTTAAATGTCAAACTTATACAAGGAACGGCACTATAAAAAATCAATTGCTTTTTGCTCTAATTCTTTATAATTAACTTTATCAAAATATGTTGTGTCAACTCTAATAACTGTTGCATTACTCATTTTAACTTCCCCTAACGGTCTTACACCACCTGAAAAAGTTTCAAATGTTTCAGTAGCAGAAGAAATATGAATCCAGTGTCTGTTAGTTTTTTCTCTGTTTATAAAACGGGAATAGAGCACTTCCATATCACCTGTGAATAGGTAAGGCAAGCATTCATACTGATAAAACTCTATTAAAGTCTCTAACTGGTTTAATTCTGTCTGTCTAAAATTACTTTCCAATATAAAAGGCTTTTGAGACATAAAAAAACTTTCCGCTATATATTTCATAAGACAAAAAGCGGTATTGCTTAATTTTGAAAAAACATCTGGGGGAACTTGAACTAAACTATCCCCCATAGTTTCTTTTATTGTGTCTTTATTAAAACAAGGAATGTTTAATTTTTCCGATAAATTGCGTGAAAATGTAGATTTTCCTGTGGCACAGCAACCGCAAATAAGTATAATTTTTTTATTCATACTGATTCTTCCTCCTGTCTTAATTTTATGCAGGAATTAATCAGTGGTTACATAGAACCTGTATTCAATAAGCTGTTACCCGCCTTTGAAAGCGATTATTCCGCCATTCTTTGTTGCGGCGGCTTGCCATAATTAGCTCTATTATGCCTTCGCCGCAGCGCCGCAAATGGCGAAAAATCGCCGTTTCAAATTCGGGCAACCCATTATTGAATACAGGTTCTTAAACTCCAATTTTCTTTAAACAACCGTCAACAAAACTTTTAGCCCGTGGAATGTCTCCCTCGTCTAAATGTTCAATAATAAGAGGGATATTCGGATATGCCTCCGCCAAAAGCTTAACATACAGTTCGTAATTTAAAACTCCAAGGCCTGCGGCAGGAAGCTCCACCCCTCCGGAACCTCTGAACGTATGAGATTCGTCTGCATCAATGTTTGCATGTTTTTCAGAAAAGTCTTGGGTTACTTTGCAGTCTTTAGCATGGGCAATTTTAAAATAAGGTGCAAGGGCATGAAAGATTTTGTAAAGCTCGTTGTCCATGTCTCCAATATTTTTTTCAGTAAAAAAGTTTGTAGGGTCGCATATAAGCCCTAAATTTTTACTGCTTACGTCTTTAAAAAGACGTTGACATTTTTCAACAGAGCCAATAACGTTGTTTACATAGTTTTCAATTAAAAATGTTACGCCGCAGCTTTCCGCATGTTTTACTATATCGCAAACAATGTCTAATGTCTCTTTATAAGCTTCTTCCGTAGCATTGTGTTCGTGCCAAACCCAGTCGCTATCCGGATTATATGTGCCGGTTTCGCTTGCTACATAAGCGCAGCCAAGGTCTTTTGCATAACTTATCATGTTTTTAAGATAATTTATATTTTCCGCCCTTTTTACAGGATTTGGGTGAGTAAAATTTGTATATCCTGAAACTGTAATAATCGGCAAATTTGCATCTCTGAATTTATCTCTTATAAGCTTTGCGCTTTCTTTGTTAAGTTCACCTTTAGTTGCATCGCAATCTTTAAAAGAAACATCCAGCTGAACGCAGGAAAAGCCTGTTTCTTTAATTCTTTTTATGGTTTCGTCTATTGTATATGGGTAATACCCTGTAAAAATTCCTACACTTAACATAGTTTTCCCCCTAATTACTATATTTTTGATAATGTTACAGTACGTTTTTCCAATATAGAACGGTAACACGCTTCAACACATGCTATTGTGTTTATATTATCTCTAGCGCTTATTTCAGGAGTTCCTTTTTCTTCAATAGCTCTCATTAAATCCGCCATTGTTCCTACAAAGGCATCCGGAAACCATACAGTATCCCACTTTGGCTCTATCCACTGATTTGGATATGATTTACATGTAAATTTAAGTGTACTTGGAACAGGTTTTGGATATTCCGGCCAGCCAATAGTACCTGTGGCCATACCCTCTGTGCCTTCTACACGCCATTTTATGTAAATGTCTTTTTCGCATGGTTCTCCGGGCCAAGCCCAAACATCATCAAGGCTTGTGGCCATAAAGCCGTTTTCATACTTGTAAGTATATTGTGTTATGCCGTCGGTATGAGGAAACTGACTTCTTGGGTCTTTTCTGCAAACAGCGGTGATTTCAGCCGGGTTACCAAAGAGGTAACGGAAAATATCTATATGGTGAATACCCATTCCAAAAAGTTCCAGCTTGTCATAAGCCTTTAAAAATTCCTGCCAATGAGGAATGGCTCTCATTTCAATGGTCGCAAGCACAGCCTCGCCTAAAAGGCCTTTTTCTAAAATATATTTAAGGGCTCTCATAGATTGGTCATAACGCATATTGGAGTTAACGGCAATGGGAATTCCAGCTTCTTCACCAAGCCTAACAATTTCTTTAGTTTCCTCTAAGCTCATAGCAATAGGTTTTTGACAGAGAATACCCTTTATATTTGGAAGCTTGCAAGCCTCTTTTACAATTTCAAGCTGTAAATGAGGCGGAATTGCAATATCCAAAATTTCTACTTGGCAATCTTTTAAAAGCTCTTGCCATGTTGAATAAACATGAGGAATATTATGAATTTTAGCAACTTCCTCACTGTTTTGCCTTGTGCGTGAAGTTATGGCGTAAGGAGTAAATCCGGCGTTTTTGTAGGCTACAAGATGGCAATCCCTCATAATAAACCCAGAGCCTATACAGCCGATTTTATAATCTTTCTTTTTCGGAAGAATTGGCTTCGTATAATTTACAATTTCGTCAATTAACTGCATAATACCTCTCCTTTACAAAGTCTCCAGCTTGGAGGACTTAGCTTACTGTCTAATAGGCTTAGCACGGTTGTAAACCGCTAAAAGCGCAATAAGCACTACGCCCATTATAATGTCTCTTATAGATTGGGGTAAATCCAAAACAGCTAAAAAGTTTGATAATACTATCATTAAAAGCGCTCCTGCTATTGTGCCTACATAAGAGCCTTTGCCGCCTACAAGAAGAGTTCCGCCGATAACAACAGAAACAATGGACATCATTGTATACGTATCAAAAGCCTGACACATAACGAAATTCATGTATCCTGCTCCTATAAACCCTGCAATTCCTGCTAAAACCCCAGCGATAACATACGTTAAAATTTGAATTTTAACTGTTTTAACACCAGTAAGATAAGCGGCAACCACATTGTTACCAAGCATAAAAAGCTGTTGCCCGAATCTTGTTCTGTTTAATATATAAAACACAATTATAAAAAATACAAAAGCATATATAATTATTGTAGGAAAAACGTTAAAAACTCTGTATTGCAGCGTAGATGTAAAAAAGTCGGATGTTCTTCCGGATGGTTTACCCTGGGTAAAAACATATTGCAGCCTTGTAACTACGTTTGCGATACACATTGTTACAATAAGCGGAGGAAGCCCAATTTTAGCAGTACCGATACCGTTTAAAAGCCCTATTACTGCGCCAACTAGAATTGAAAAAATCAGCGCCGGAATTAATTTGCTGTTGTCTGCGTTCATTGTGCTTACTGTTATTAAAGCCGTCATAGACATTACAGCACCCACGGACATATCAATACCGTTTGATATTACAACAAGGGTTTGCCCGGCAGAAGCAATGGCAAGCATGGATGTAAGGGCAAAAATTGAGCCAAAAGCGTTAACATTAAGTGATTTTGGATTAATAATAACGTTTAGTACAAAAAGCAATACAGAAATTATTAACGCCATACCAATTTGATTATTTTTTATAAAAATGCTTAGCTTACTGCTTGTTTTCACTTGACCCTGCATGTTTTAACCCTCCCTTCACCTGTTTTTTAAGCCCGTCTTTTATAGCATTTTTTTGAGCTTTAATGGTAAATACTGTTGTAATTAAACCTAATAATATAATACCGTCGGACACAAGGTTCTGCCAATAAGACGTAACCTGGAAACCCGGAAAAATTTTATAAAGCAAGTTAAATAAGTAAAATACACTGTTTTGTATTAACACTAAAAATCCTGAACCAAACAGGGCACAAGCCATAGAACCCCAGCCCCCTGCTATGGAAACACCGCCTAAAATTGATGCGCTTATAGATTTTAAGCCGTAAGCTTCACCCATTATGGGATTACCGGAAGCGCTCATTGCAGTTAAGCAAAGACCTGCAATGCCTGTTAAAAAGCCTGCGATAATATAAGCTTTTACTTTAACCAAAGACGTATTAATACCTGTGGCATAAGCATTTCTTTCATTTCCGCCGATTGCGTAAATGCTTTGAATAAGCCTTGTTTTCTTTAAATAAAGCCACCCCGCAAAAGCTAAAGCTATAACGATTAATGTAAACGGCAAAAAGCCGAAAAACAGTTTGTCATATGTTTGATATACTATTGGCGGTATTGTTCCTTGAGGTTTTGGCATTATTAAAAGGTTAATACCACGTACAATGTAAATCATTGCAAACCCTGCAAGAAGCGGCGGAATCCTTAAAAATGCCACAATTGAACCGTTTATAGCCGCAACTACAACAACCGCAACCACTGCTAAAATCCACGCCAACCAAATTGGCATGTTGAAATAAATTGGAAGCATAATTGCAATAACGTTTACAAGGGAAAGCTGAATACCTATTGATATATCAATAATGCCCATGAGTAAAAGTATTGTTTGCGCCATAGTAACTAAAATTAGCGGAGCATTTTTTGCAAAAAGCAATGAAATATTTTTTATTGTAAAAAACTGCGCCGGAGTTTGAATTATAACGTTAATAACAAGAACAATTAAAAATAGTGTTAAGCCTGTAAAAGCAGCGGACTGCCTAAAGCTTTTAAACCAACTTTTCATTTAGCTTTCCGCTCCTTTCGTTTTTTCATGTGTTAAACCCATCATTGCCGCAACCATTTTTTCTTCTGTGCGGTCGTCTCCTGTTAACTTTGCGCTAATTTTGCCTTCGTAAAATACATAAATAGTATCTGAAATTTCTAAAAGCTCTTCGTTGTCACTGGAAACATAAATTACGCTCATGCCGTTTTCCGTGCAGTCTTTTAATATTTTATGAATTTCCTGTCTGGCGTGAATATCAACACCTTTTGTAGGGTCGTCCAAAAGGAGCAAATCTGGCATTAAGGCAATCCATCTGCCAACAACAAGCTTTTGCTGATTACCGCCGGAAAGAGAACTTGCCGGGTGATTAAGCGAACCGGCAACAATGCCGTATTTATTAACCGCATCTTGGGCAAAATCTTGTATCGCTTTTGGAGTAAGAGGAGCAAAAAGCCCATTTTTTGTTGTGTTTGCCGCAAAAATGTTTTCCGCAACAGAACGCAATGGAAAAATAGATTCCTTGCTTCTATCCCCGGAAATAAAACCGATGTTTGCCGCAATTGCATCTGCCGACGAATTAAACTTAACCTGTTTGCCTTTATATATAAATTGACCGCTGTCTGTTTTTTGAACACCTAAAACCGAGCGGATAAATTCTGACTGACCTTGCCCATCAAGCCCACCAATTCCTACAATTTCACCTTTATTAATTTTCATTGAAATGTCGTTTACTTTTGGAAAAACAACAAGGTTTTGAACTTCCAAAAACAATTCCTGTTCTTTTTGTTCATACACCTCTTCGGATTCTGTTTTAACTTGAGGACGTTTACCTGTCATGTGGAAAACAATATCGTCAAGGGGCATATCGCTAATATTACCTTGTGCAACTGTTTCCCCACCCTTTAAAATTGTACAGCTATCGCATATACGGTAAATTTCACCCATACGGTGTGTTACAATTATTATAGACATGCCTGTTTGTTTAAGCTCCTTTAAAAGCTCAAAAAGCACGTCAACCTCATCATGGTGTAAAGAGGCCGTCGCTTCGTCCAAAACCAAAACTTTCGGCTTAAGCGCCAAAGCCTTTGCAATCTCTATCATACTCTGTGTCGAAGGCATTAATGTTTGCACCAATGCATCCGGCGAACAGCTTATTTTCAATTTTTGCATTATTTCTATAGCAGTCTCTCTTGCTTTTTTCTTGTCAATCGTTTTAAGCCCGTTTAAAGGCTCTAATCCCAAAACAATGTTATCAGAAACACTCAAAGCTGGTATCAGGCTTGAATCTTGATACGCAACAGCAATCCCGAGTTTTCTTGCATCTGCCGCAGATTTAATTTGTACTTCTTTGCCATCAAATAAAACTTGCCCCGTATTAGGGTTTACTAGCCCACTTAATACCTTAACCATTGTAGACTTACCTGAACCGTTAGATCCAAGCAGCGCCTTTATCTCCCCAGTTTCAACACGCAAAGAAGCGTTATTTAACGCCACTACCGCATCAAATGTTTTTGTTATACCACGCAATTCAAACAAACTATATCCCTCCACTTCTTTGCGTCATTTTCAATAATCTCAATAAGTAATTATGTTTTTTTCAATAATTCCCGCCGGAAATTACTCCGGCGGGAAAAAATATACTTTATTTGAAATAAGCAGCTTTCGCTTGTTCTACTGACATGTAAGAAGATACAGAAGTAGAATCTGGTAAATCTTTAACTTCTTCAAGTCTTTGTGCCATGTTGTCATAAGTCATAATCCATTGAGGAGCATAATAAATGCTGTTTCCTTTAAGTCCTGTAGTTATGCCGTCTTTTAATTCGTTGCCGGAAGCAAGGTTAATACCGATTGCAAGGCTTGTTGCGCCAATTCCCGGAGGGTTTTCCACAACGATGAAAGGAAGCACTAAGCCGTTTTCATTGATTTTTGCAATTTTTCTGATCCAAGCAACTTCTTCAGAAGAAGTGATGCAACCTGGATATGCAATGCCAGCTTCTTCGATTGCACTCATAATACCAAGAGCAGATTCTTGGTTAACGATACCATCGTATTCAAGACCAGAGCTAATAACTTCCGCCATCATTTTTTTAGATTCAGTATCGTTCCAGCCGTGAGCCATAGTTTTAACGATTTCGATTCCGCCGCCCTTAAGTACTTCTTGATATACTTCGTTACGCATATCGGAAGCAGAGTTACCGTCGATACCGTTAAATAAAATAACTTTTTTGCCAGAGCCTAAGGTATCCACAACAAAGTTAGACTGAATTCTTGCCCATTCTTTTTGGTCAACAACTACGTTTAATATTTTGTCGGAATCATATTCGCAGTCCGCATTGATGTAAGTAATTCCTGCTGCAACAGCTTTGTCAATAATTGGGTCTAAGCCTGTTGCTGCAATTGGGTTAACAACAATAATGTCATAACCCTCGTTTACTGTTTGTTCAACTTGTTGAGATTGAACAGCCGGGTCGTTGTTAGAAGTAAATGAAGCGTATTGGCTTATTACTCCGTCATTTTTAAGCCCTTCAACAGCTTGTGTCATTTGATCCTCGTAAACTGTACGGTATGGGTTACCCTCGATTACCGCATTGTGAGAAGCCACTTTAAAACCGCCTTGTGGAGCTTCTGCTTGCTGCCCTCCTTCTGCTGGTGCTTCTTGAGATTCTGCTGGTGCTGGAGCAGGTGTGCTTGAACTACAAGCAGTAAACACACCAAAAGCAATAGTTGCAGCTAATAAAATGCTTAAAGTTTTTTTCATTTTTTTACCTCCTAATTTTTTGTGACCTTGCAATGCTGCAAAGCCTATATTAAGCGCAATTGCGCATTAATAACAATATCAATTGTATACTCCTTAACCACATAAAATAGCACTGCCTTGCGGCGAATTTTATTTGGTTAAGGAGTATAACTACCATTCAACAGGAAAATCCTGTCCATTAAGCAAAGCTTCTGTAGCTTTTTTTACATATTCCACATAACTTTGCCGCATTAAAAATTCAAATCTATCGTTGGTTGAAACAGCAACCCGGCGCACGCCTCCATTATAAAGCTTTAATATATCATTTGGTTTTTGAGAATCTTTATACACAAATTTAACTGTAAAAACAGATTCACCTTGGGGCTCTTCCAAAACCCTTTCACCATCATGAGAAGCACTTATAACAAGGCTGTAATACTTGCGGAATAGCTCAATATCCAAAGGCTCGCCGTTTACTGCAACAGAAAGGCTTCTGTTGTCCTCCCCGGAAAAAGCAAAGTTATAAGCCTTATTATCAAAGACTATTTCCATTTCTGATAAATCCGTTATAAATGGAGTATAAAACCATCTCATAACAAGTTTTTCATATATAACACCGTCAAATTCACTTCCGGCAAGCTTATAAACAATGCCGTCATTATCTCTTGTTACAATCAAATCGCCGTTATATTTAGCTACTCTTAATACAACGTCTATGGGCTCGTCGTCTTTTGTCATTTGATAAGTAAACTCCGCTTTAAGCCAAGGCTTATCAAATCCGTATTGTGATAACTCTTCAACCTTACAATTATAATCTAAAACTCCTCCGGAAATCAAGCCCATCAGCGAACCCAATATTTGGATAAACTGAGTCTGGCTAACCTCGTGAAGACCGGGGCTTTTTACTATATGTGTGGCAACGCCGAAAGACGAAGCAAGCCTCATATCCTCTGAGCTGTTCTCGTCAATTGCAGTTATAACTATATCCTCCGGCAATTTTTCCCCGGAAAGCGTAATCTTTTTAATAATCCTTAAAACAGAATTTTTATCACAACCCGGAGTTATTAAATAATCAATATACTTAGATTTCGGCATTGTAAAACGGATTGTACGGCTTTGCTTCATTAAAAGCACCCGAGAGTCCCCTTCTGCCATAACATACCGCCCGTTTGACACCGGTTCTGCGTCACCGATAAAAAGCGTAACTTGGGAACTATCCTTATAACGTACATTAATTATAGCTTCAGGCTTGTCAAGGCCGTAAATGCCTATATCCTTTGGGTTTTCATCAGCAATATCAGTATAAATTATTTGGCTGCTTTCATCTAAAAGCATTTGTATATAATCTTTATTTATTCTGTTTGCCGGCAAATCTTTTATAATATATTCGCCATGTTCATTATAAACATTTATTTCATCAAATCCATTGGTTATGTTTATTTCTGAAATTTCGTCAATCCGCCTGTTTGTTATATATAGTATATCATTTTCGGCGGTAACTTCATCCCCCGGCTTGCTTATTATAACAAGCACAGCGACCAAAACCGCCAAAATCACGGCTGAAACAGCAATAAGCTTAAATGGCTTTGCCATTATTCATGCCTCCTGATAAAGAAAACTACAGCTCCGGTTATTAATATCAACACCGGAATTCCAAATATAAATACAGAACCAATTAAGTCCGCTTTCGCTTTTGTTATATTAAGCCCTTGAGCCGTTAGGGATTTTGGCTTAATTTGAAACATATCCCCACGTTCTGTAAGTGTATTAAGCATATTCAACATATATTCGGCATTTAAAACCCCAGGATTTTCAAGGCTTTCTTTACTTGTAAAGTTTACAGAACCACAAACAACAATATTAGACTTTCCAATTTCCTTTCCGCTAGAACGGTCTGTAACGGTTTTACTTGATAAAACCATAGCCGGAAAAGGTCCGTGCTGTTTGGCATCTGCCGCTGTAAAGCTTTCGTCTGCATCCGGTGGTCTTACGCCAGAGCTTTCGCTGAACATAAGCAAAACCGATGTGGAGTAATAGTCTCTGTATTCAAAAACGACTTCAACAGGACGAGACATAGGCACAAGAACAGGAGCATTTTTGCTTTTCGGCTTAAAGTCTTCATTAACATATTCCGCAATTGGAAAAAATGGCTGATAATTAAAGACTTTTTCGGGTTCAGTTTCAAAAACTGCCCCCCCTCCTGTTGCAACTCCCCATTCCCTTAAAAAAGCTTCTAAATTAGGTAAAGGAAGCTGTGCGGCATCGGCTAAATAAAATAAGGTTTTGCCGTAATTTCCATTATTAAATAAATAACTTTCAAGCTTTTTAAGCTCCTCCTCGCTAAAATCCGTTGCAGGAGCAAGTAAAAAAGCAGCTTTAGAGTTTTCATTAATTTCCTGGGTAACTATATTACTATAGCTGACTTCATAATTATTATTTTCAAGCAAGGTTAAAAAACTTTGTTGATTTGATTCCGAATGCCCAGTAATTATACAAATACTTGTTTTTTCGCCGCTAGTAACTCCAAGTATCGCTGAAAGCACCGCTTCCTCTGCTTTAGACGAAGCAATCGCCAGAGATCCGGAAGACGATACTGTATAATTAAATAAATTTTCAGTAACTATTAATTTATATTTATCTCCGCTTACTACTATTATATCCCCATGCTTTATGGAAAGCTCCGGGTAATTAGCAGAAAAGGATGGGTTTTTCAAATAATCAATATATTCAAGTTCTACCAAGTCCGACTGCTTTGCAAGCTCTTTTAAAACTTCATTAGCTTGTGCATTATAGGCGGATGTGTTGGCAAACAGGCTTTCCCTTGCTAATAGCTTTATTTTAACAGGCTCTTTAAGTTCCTGAATATATTCTATTGTCTGCTGGTCAAGAGCGTATGCCTTATTCGGAGTCAAATCCATTCGCAAAGGATATTTTTGTGAAAGAATACCAAATATAATATTTAAAAGCAAAGCGCCCAATATTCCAAAGACAGCTAAAAGGGCGAAAAAACCCTGTATACCAAGTTTTTTTCTAAGATTCATTACACCCTCCTATAGCCATCTTCTTTTTTCAAAGCAAAGTATTGATAAAAAAATAAACAAGCCTGTAATACTAATAAAAAACATAATGTCTGAAAGCTCTAAAATTCCCATTGTAAAAGATATATACCTGTTTTTAAAAGACATTTGGGTTATAACTTTTCTTAACATTGGGTTTTCAATTACAGGGGCAAGCGTTTCCAAAAGCATAAGGAAAAACCCAACGCAAAAACCGCCGATTGCCGCAATAACCTGGCTTTCCGTAACAGCTGAAAGCAAAAGCCCAATTGATATTAAAGCAAGCCCCAAAAGTAACAATCCGATAAAATGCCCGTAAACAAGCTGCCATTGAGGTGCTGCCATTGTTGAAATAACAAATGCTATAATCATCGTACTAAATATTGCAATAAAATACACAATAGCCGCCGCAAAAAACTTGCCTGCAACAATTTCCAATGAGCTTACAGGAGCGGCATAAAAAAGCTGGTCCGTTTTGTTTCTGCGCTCTTCGCTCATAAGCCGCATTGTTAAAATGGGAACTAAAAACAAAGTAACAGTAAACAAAACGCTGAACAAATTCCGCATATCTGTGGAATTGCCGTAAAGGTTAAACTGAAAGAAGAAAAAACCGCTAAAAAGGTAATAAGCCGCTAAAAAAACATATCCGAAAGGGGAAATAAAATATGCTTTTAGTTCCCTTGAAAAAATCGCTGTCAATGTATATACTCCTTAATCAATAAAAGTTGCACTTCCTTGCGGTGTTTTTGGCGCAATACTTCGTTACTCCTTACTTGCGTACCACTGTGGGTACGCGGCGTTCGTCGTTCCTCGTCTTGCGCCAAAAACTCTCGCAATTAAGTACAACTTTTATCGGTTAAGGAGTATACCTCCTTCTATGGGGGTATTTATCATTTTAATAAAAATTTCTTCCAAAGACAAATCAGTTCCTTTTGTTGAAAGAAGGGGTAAGCCTTTTTGGCTTAAAGCTATAAAAACGTCTTTGCGAATGTCTTTCCCTTCATTAAACTCAAGCTTATATTCCCAAATAATTCCATTTTGATTAAACATAGATGTAACAGCAATCATACCGTCTATCTCTGATAACAAAGGAATAACTTCTTCCGGCGCACCCTCAATTACGGCGGTATAACTTTGATTTTTAACTGTATTTTGCAGTTTTTCCGAATAATCGTCTGCGGCGATAATCCCTTTGTTAAGCACAATAATCCGCTTGCAAACAGCCTGAACTTCTGAAAGAATGTGGGAAGAAAACAAAATAGTCCGCTCTTTGCCAAGCTCTTTTATTAAGCTTCTTATTTCTGCCATTTGAGTTGGGTCAAGCCCAACTGTAGGTTCATCCAGAATAAGCACTTCCGGGTTTCCCAAAAGAGCTTGGGCAAGCCCCACCCTTTGGCGGTATCCTTTTGATAAGTTTCTAATAATTCTGCCACTAACGTCTGTAAGCCTTACAAGAGAACAAACCTCGTCAACATGCTTTTTATAGTCAAGTTTTAGCTTTTTCAAACCGCATACAAAAATTAAAAACTCTTTTACTTTCATATCGGTGTAAAGAGGGGGCTGCTCCGGCAAATAACCGACTTTATGCTTTGCGGCAAGAGGTTCTTTACTTATGTCAATATCGCCTATAAATACTTTGCCGTCTGTTAAAGCAAGGCAACCAGCCAAAATATTCATAGTAGTGCTTTTGCCTGCGCCGTTAAGCCCTAATAGCCCCACAACTTCACCTTTGGACACATTAAAGCTAATACTGTCCAATGCCTTTTTGTTACCGTAATATTTGGTTAAACCGTTAACCCTAATGATAACAGCCACCCCTAATCAATGTTAATCGATGTTACTTAATATTTCTACTACTGTTATAACCTGTTCCGGCAAAATAATATCACTTGGTTTGTTTTCTTTCAAGCATTCAACAAAATGAGTGAGCTCGTTTATAAACATACCTGCGTTTGTAAGGTTAATAGCCGTTGAAACTTTAATTTTATCTTCCGTATCAAAGGTTTTTGGCGGAACGCCGACGCCGTAAGCTATAACACTTATTCCGTCATACACAACAATGGCACGCTCAAAATAAACTCGCCAAACAGCTCTGAAAGGATAATTGTCTGCATTAAACCATGCCGCTTCTGCACTAACGTTAAATTTACCGAAATTATAATTTATTCTGTAATGCTCTTTATAGCTTTTGTCACCGTTTCCGCAGCTTGTATAACTTACTTTTTCAGGTTTGCCGAAAAGGCTTACAATCAAATCTAAATCGTGAATATGCAAGTCAAAGGGGATAAGTCCGCTTTTTTGCTTTTCAAACAACCAACCGTTTGAAATCCAACGTGGGCAAGCAGAAAGCCTAGTAAAACAAGCATCCAATACTTCGCCGTAAGGTTTTGTTTCCACAAGCTCTCTTAAAACTTTGCTTTCGTTAGTAAACCTCAAAACTTGGGCAACATATAAATTTACGCCTTTTTCTTTAGCTTTTGCAAACATTTCTTTTGCATCTTCCGGGTTTAAAGCAATTGGTTTTTCAACAATTACATTAACTCCATATTCAAGAGCTTCCATAACAAGCTGTTTGTGCAAAAACGTAGGTACACAAATATCAACTGCATCAAGTGATTCATTTGAAATCATTTCCTCAATGGAAACATACCTGTTTGCGCCGATTTCCTGGGCTTTTTTTACAGCAATTTCAGACGGGTCGCAAATAGCTACAACTTTACAGTCATTAACATGTTTGTAGCAGTCGATATGAACAGTACCTATTCCACCTGCGCCAACAATACCTATTTTTACCATAAAAACACTCCTCTATAATAATGTAGTAAACAGGTCTTACATCAAAGTTTTCATGTAGCGATAGCTTTTTTCAATGCCGCTTTTAACATCCTCTAAACTTCCTTCAAAAGCTTTATCCTCAACTTCTATGCAAGCATAACCGGAAAAGCGTATATCGTTAAGAGCAGATACAAAAGCAGAAAAATCTACCCCCCCAAGCCCTGGAAGCTTTGGAGAATGCCAATTTGCCGGGTACGAGAAAACGCCATATTCATCAAGCTTATCTTGATAAATTTTAATATCTTTAAAGTGAATATGAAAAATTTTATCTTTAAATTCATAAACAGGTTTGCAATAATCCGCATGTATTAAATATGGATGGGACGGGTCATAGTTAAGCCCCAAATTATCACTTTTAATCCTATCAAACATTTGTCGCCAAATATACGGCGCACTTGCTAAGTTGTTGCCCCCGGGCCATTCGTCTTTTGTATAAAGCATTGGGCAGTTTTCAATTGCTATTTTAACGCCTTTTTCTTCTGCAAGGCGCACAATTGGCGTCCAAACCTGTTCATATAAATCCAAATTCTCTTCCACCGTTTTAAAACGGTTACGCCCAATAAATGTTGTTACCATATTAACGCCCATTTTTGCAGAAACGCAAATTAAGGCTTTAATATGTTCAACTGCGGTTTTTTGCGCCTCTTCGTCTGGGTCAAGAGGGTTGGGATAATATCCAAGAGAAGAAATTTCAATCCCTTTATTTTTTGCGTAATCTTTATAATAAGCTATTTTTTCGTCTGTAATATCTGTTATATCAATATGTGTAATACCTGCATAGCGGCGGTTTGCCTTGCCAGCCGGCCAGCAGCAAACCTCAACGCATGAAAAACCAGCCTGCGCCACATAATCAATAACCTGCTCAAAACTGTAATCCGGTAAAATTGCAGATACCAAACCTAATTTCATCATAGCTTTCCCTCCGTTCTCTACATTAATTTTCTAATGAAACCCAGCGGCGTTCTTTTGCGCTTTGTACTATTTTATCACAAATTTCCATTTCTCGCACCCCTGCGGAAAAATCTGCAAAGTCGAAACCTTTGCTGCTTTTCGCTTCAATAGCACCGTAAATTTGTTTAAAGTTCTGTTTAAATGTATCAGGGAAGCCTTCAACATGCCCTCCGGGATAACTTATTATACCTTTTGTTTTATCGCTTAAAATAGATGGGTCTTTAACTAACTGACCATTAGCGCATTCCCTTTTTCCAATCCATACACTATTGGAATCTTCGGAATCCCAGTGCATAGAGCATTTAGAGCCTGCAACGGAAACAACTATTTGATTTTTTCTTCCGGCATAAACTTGGCTTATATTGCAGCTTCCCACTGAACCGTTTTCAAAGTGGAAAATAACTGTTGCAAAATCTTCTGTTTCAATAGGAACTTCTTTGTAGTCTTCTGGTTTAAGAGCCATGCCGGAATATGTTTCAATTGGTTTTAAAGGTTTTTTACGGTTTTTGTGGAATGTTGAGAAATCCGCAAAAACTTCTGTAACTTTGCTTCCGGTAATATATTCTACTGTATCAATCCAGTGAGAACCAATATCTGCAAAGGCTCTTGATTTCCCGGAATGCTCCGGCTTTAAGCGCCAATTATAATCGGTGTCAAAATAAAGCCAATCCTGCAAATATCCGCCGTGGATTGTATAAATATTTCCAACCTCTCCGCTTAAAACCATTTGCTTCATTTGATAGACCATTGGGTAAAATCTTGCGTTAAAGTTAATTGCAGAAATTATATTATTTTTTTCAGCATAATCTCTAAGCGTTCTTGCTTCTTCTACTGTGCATGTCATTGGTTTTTCGCAAACAACATTAACACCTTTCTCCATTGCATACATAGCAATTTCAAAATGTGTGCTGTTGGGCGTGCAAATATGAATGCAGTCCAAGTTTTGCTCATCTATCATTTTCTTATAATCATTATATCCATTAGGTATACATAAGGTTTCTGCTTTTTCCGGGCCTCCGAAAGTGTCTGCCAACGCAACAACATCAATATTTCCAAGCCTACGAAGGGCTTCAATGTGAGCAACGCCTATAAATCCAACCCCTGCAATGCCTGCTCTAAGTTTCTTCATATATATCAATCCTTTTAGTTTTCAATTTAATTTTTCTTCCATAAATCGACTGGTTTTGAAACTTTCGCATAAAACGGAAGTTCAACTTTTTTGCCTGTAGCCGCAGATTCATAAGCGGCATAAAGCATTTCAAGAACAGCTCTTCCGTCTTCTCCTGTAACTAAAGGCTGTTTATTTTCTCTTACGCATTCAATAAAATGCATAAGCTCTTGTGGGTAACCTTGATTAAAAGCTTCTTCAAAAACAGTAAAGCTCCAGCCCGCGCTGCTTCCTGCTTTTTCCATAGCATAATCATATCCGTCAACAGAATAAGTAAGAGCGGAATTTCCTCTGAACAAATCTGCATAACAAACACCTTTATCTCCGTAAACTTCAATTCTGTCGTCCATACCGCCTTGTTTTGCCCAGCTGTCTTCTGCAATGCCAGTTACACCGTTTTCAAATTCTACAATTGTAATTGCATTATCTTCGCAATCTGTATCATGCATAACTGTTTGCATTGTTGCAAACACACTTTTAATTTTGGGTTTGCCTCCCAAAAACCAGCGCATCCATGCAAGAGCATGGCATCCCATATCCATCATTACGCCGCCGCCTGCATATTGAGATTCATAAAACCAACGGCTATGAGGCCCTGAATGTTTTTCCGCTTGTTTAATTTGATAAATTTTCCCAAACGCACCGATTTCGCTAAGTTTTTTAACTCTTTCGTATTTTGGCGCAAAGCAAAGTTCTTCTGCATACATAAGCAATTTGCCGTTTTGCTTGCAAACCTCTATCATTTCGTCAGCTTGCTCTAAAGTAAGGGCAAGTGGTTTTTCAATAATTATATGCTTACCAGCCTTTGCAGCTTTAATACAAGCGTCATAATGCAAATAATTAGGCAAGCAAATGTCAACAACATCACAATTGCATTTTTCTAGCAGTTCATCAATATCTGAATAATACTCCGGCAAACCGTATTTTTGGGCAAATTCTTGTGCTGTTTTAGGGTTTCTGGCATATATCGCTACAACCTCTGCATCGTGGACAAACCTTTCATAACTTTCCATGTGAATATGAGTAATAAAACCCCCACCTAAAATTGCAACTTTTGTCTTTTCCACTATTATTCCTCCCTTTAAATATTTTGCAAAGAATCTTTCCAATTTTCCAAAAACATTACTAAATCCAATAATTCAGGGCTTTTTCCGTTAGAAACAAAATATGCGCTTGTTGCGTTTGCAAAATTTAAACAAACTTCCGGCGTTGCTCTGTTAACTAATGCAAACAGTAAACCAGCATTAAAATTGTCTCCGCCCCCGGTGCTAATAACAGGCTTTTTAACATGCATATTGCTTTTTTCCTCAAAAATATCTTTTTGAATAAAATAAGCTTCTTTTAAAGTGTGTATTACAAATGTTTTTACGTTAAGTTTTGCAAAAAGCTGTTCAGCGTTTTCTCTTGAACACTTATCGTCAATACCCACCGCTCTGCAAAGGGTTTGATATTCATTTAAATTTACGCTAACACAAACGTCAAACAGTTTGTTAAAGCCGCCTACAAGCTCTATAACACCATTTATTTCCTCCGAGCTTCTTGCGCTGCTGTCTGCAAAGTCTATAAGCATTGGTTTTTTAGGCTGGTTTAAATATAATTGGTTTAGTCTATCCAAAATATTTTGCCACAGCTTGTGCATTAACGTAATTTCGCCCCAGTTAACAAGAGCCATACCGTGGCAGTTACCAATTAAATCCACAAGCTTGTCCGTGCCAATTGAGCGTTCTATATCTTCATAACTTATATTTTCAATTCCGCTGTTTTGGGTTAACAATATTTTACCGTCGTCAAATTCAAGAGCATTACACAACCCCGGCTTAGAAATACTTATTTTTTCACAATTAGGGTGCATAAGGGAAAAGATTTCGTCCTCCGAAGGATACCCTAAAGCCCCTACACAGTAGACTTTAGCCCCAAACCCAGCAAGTGCGCTTGATAAAATTGGAGCGTTTCCACCAAAGCGTGTGCGCTTAACTTCTAAGTTAATGGAACAGCTCTTACCGCCTTTTCCTGCTAAATATTCCCCGAAGCTCTTTATTGTTTCAAAATATCTACCCTGCCCGTTCTGCTCTGCGTTTTGAACGGGTCTTACAATTGTGTCAATAAATCCGTCAAACCCACAAACACAGCTGCAATCATTCGGGTTATCAATGTTTTTAATAAAGTCTATGCAGTTTTGAATGCTGTTTATCATAATTTATCCTTTATATAATTTTATATAGTTATTTATCTTTATTTTGCTTTCTGTAAACCGAAGGTGAAACCGAAAAATAGTTCTGAAAGCATTTTATATAATGGCTGGAATCTCTAAAGCCTAAATCCCCTGCAATCTGCTTTATTGGTGCATTTGTATTTATAAGCATAATGGCGGATTGCTTAATTCTGTAGCCCATAGTAAACCTGGCAAAAGACGTGCCGGTAAGCCGTTTAAATTCCCTTGAAAAATGGCTTGTACTCCTATTAACGCTGCTTGCGGCTTGTGAAATTGAAACAAGCCCATTTGTGGCAACAATAGTATCAAGAGCTTTTTCCACACCACTCCATGCGCTTGTTGCGGCATATCCCGTGTCGTCATTTTTTTCTAGTAGAGAAGGGTTAGAATCCAGTATATATAAAAGCAGAGCTAATAACGTATTACACCGCCAAATCCCAGCGGTATCTCGCCCCTCTTTTTCAATTTCGACCTGTAAAAGGCACTTCTTTATTAATTCTTCTTTAAACTCCGTCTTAATATACGGGCATCGCCTTTTTTTATTTGAAAATATGTTCATCCACCCAAAACCCGGCGGAAGCAACGCTTCCAAACATTCCGGTGAAACCATTATACACATCATTTCGCATGTTACTTCGTTTAAATAAAAACCATGAGGCTCCCACATTCCGGCAATCCAAACGTCCCCCGGGCCAAGCTCATAAGTTGATTCGTGGTACCGCCTTGTAACTTTGCCGGATATTACAACGCCAATTTCAAGGTCATAATGCATATCGTATTGTGTCGCTTCCAAGCTGTCATATCTATCAAATACTGTAATAGTGGGTTTTGTAGGCGAAAGATTGTAATTAAAATGCAAAAAATTCTGATTGTCGAATTCTTTCATAAGAACCCCCATATATAAAGTATTATACTATATCATACAATAAATTTACAATAAATTATATCATAGATAGCAGAAATATACAATTATCAAGTTGTAATATTAAATTTTTGTTTCAAATAAAAAAAGCCGTTTACACAATAACGGCTTCTTATGCTTTTTTATCATATTCATTATCCTGTAATAAAAATTCATGCACAACTTCTATTAATTGGTCTAATTTTTCCTTATCTAATATGCTGTAATAATTGCCACTCAATTGTACACAGTTTATATTTAGTTCATCAAATGATATATATATCCTTATAGGATTATGTAGTATTCCTTGACCTCTTAAAGTAATCTCGGCAAACTCCCCGTCTCCATAGAAATAAGGTCTTGCAATAGTGTAGTTAGTCAGATTAAGTTCTGAAACAAGATTCAATAAATATTCTTTTTGTGATTTTTCTAAAGTTGTTTCATAAGAATTGCCCATGTACGTTTTAGTTAAGCTCACATCTATCTGAGAGAAATCAGTAATCCTTATTTTGTTAATAGGAATATACAAAATTATAAATAAATACACACAAAACAAAAATAAAAAAAATATAATTTTATGCTTTCTAGTAATAACTTTTTTACTTTTCATTAACAATTGGTTTATAAATAATATAAATAAACTAAAAAGGAATAAGTTTTGTAAAATTGACATATATATACCCCACATTTATTATCATTAAGTATGGTTATTTTTATCCACAAAGCAAAATATTGAAATTTCGGCAGTAAAGTGTACTACCTTTCTTTTTGTACAGTGTATTGTACAGGTGTTAATAATGGTTGTTTCAATTGTGTACTTAATATTTAATTTTTACAATAGTCACTATGTTATGTAAATTTAAACACCTTCTTGGAAAAACTTTATTATTCTAGTTCTTGCCAAGAAGGTGCTGTTTCGTAACTATATACTCCTTAACCACATAAAATACAATTCAATGATTATTATACTATATCATATAGTTATTTGCCAACCGCCAATCGTATAAAGCCACGGCTTGCGTCGGGTTGCTCTTTAAAACCATGTAAAAACGCCTATATATATTCCGCATACTTAATTGCTATAGCAATTTTATTTACAGCTTATCCCTAAGTATAATTTTACTGATAAAAACGGCAACGTTCTCCTTGAGTTGATAACATTACAAGAGCTTCGGCGGAGAGGGTAATAAATTGGGAAATATGTGAAAAAAAGCGGTGTTGCTAAAGTTGCTCCGCTTTTTTATGACAATTAGTAAAAGGTGCAGTTGCAAAATTTAAATTTTGCAACTGCACCTTTTTAATTCCATTATTCACAATGAAATAGAGCTTATCTGTATTGAAAATTCATTTATTCGCCGATATTAACGAATAATTGCCAAGAAAATATATTGAGCTGCGAATACACCAAGGATTCCTATAGAGAATTTATCAATACTGAAAGGTAAAACAGAGACATTGCCCTCAGTTTTTATGTTTTCTGCAATCATTTTTGCTCTAATACCCTTTGCTGTGTACTGTTCTGTTTCTTCAACAGACTTGCTGCGAGGCAAAATGCAGCTGAGTATGTAACCTACTATAAATGTAATAGAACTGCCTATTGCAGGATTCCACAACCAACTTGTATTAAACGTAGTGGCAATGAAAAATCCAAGAATAAAACCTGTTACAAAGCCGCCTGCAACACCTTTGTCATGGGCTTTGCGAGTAAACATGGCTAATACGAAAGCACCAAGAGCAGGACCGGAAAAATAAGAAATATATTTTCCTACAACGTCTAAAACTGATTTTACAGAACCGTCAAAACCAAGAAGAACGATAAAGCAAATTACAACACCTAAGCAACCGGAAACTATCATAGTTAAGTTTAAGCTTGCAACATCTTTTTCTTTGCGGAAAAACTTTTCATAAATATCTTTTGTAAATACTGTAGTCATAGAGTTAAGAATAGAGTCTACAGAAGACATGGCAGCGGCGAATACAGCGGCTACAATTAAGCCAACAACTCCGATTGGAAGCTCGTTAAGAACAAAGCCAATCATTATTTCATTAGTTGTTTCAAATTCTTTTCCTGCATAAAATCTCCAAAGGAAAATACCAACAGAAAGCATAATAAAGTACATTGCATTCATCATAATTGCGCTTGATAAATAAGAACGCTTAATACCGTGCATGTTTTTTGAGGTAAGTATACGCTGCATTGAGGCTTGGTCAAAGGAGAAATACCTTATCCACATACAGGTACCACCGATTAGCGTTGTCCAAAAGGCATTTGTTTTACTTATGCTAAAAGAAAAGTCAAAGGCATTAAATTTACCGGCAGACCTAGCATCTCCAATAGTTTGCGCAAATCCGCCGCTTCCTTTTACTGCCATATAACAAATTAAAATCATTCCGCCCCAAAGAACTATCATTTGAATTGTATCAGTCCAAATAACGGCTTTAATACCACCTGCAATTGTATATATGATTGCGCAAAGTACAATTGCCGGAACTATATATTTCATGGACCACCCGGTTATTGTGCTGATAATGAGAGCTGGGATAAATAACATGGAACTACACTGTATTAAAGAATTTATAAAAAATTGTGTCACTGCAAGCATACGACTCCAACTACCTAGACGAAGCTCCATATATTCATAAAGAGAAGTTACGCGTAAATGGTAAAACACAGGTACTGTTACCGCCGCTGCGAAAAAGCAAGCAAGAGGCACTGCGCTGTTTTGCATATAAGGCATAATGCCGTCTTTATATGCCCAGCCTGGTCCGCCTATAAATGCGTTTGCGCTTATCATTGTTGCCGCAACGGATAATGCTACAGGCAGCCAAGGCATTGAACGCCCACCCAGAAAATAGTCTTCTTGAGTTTTATTGTCTTTTCCAAAGAAAAATCCTATTACCAGCATTGCCACAATATAAACCACTAAAATAATTACATCTAATGTTGCCATATAATAACCCCCAATTTAGTTTTTTAAGGATTGCAAATTTTATTAGTGCGTTCCAATAAATCCAAACCTTGCTGCTTGAAATACCATAAAAAATCAATTAGAACCCAGTTTTCAGATAATTTATCACCAACCCGACAATAAACGTCTACTACTTGCATATCCGCCTTTGTGCTGGCAGGCAAACCTAAAAAACCTCCAATGGGTCTGTTTGTTAAGTTTGGCCAGCCGTAAAAACAGGCAAAGTTACCTTCCGCTATGCGGCATTCATGGCCGTTAAATGTTTTATCTGCAATATTTTCACGAAACGGAAGCTGGTGCTGCTCTTGATAGCGAGGAATTGTATATGTAGCGCCTATGCCGCAAGGACCATACCAAATCATATCTTTTGCCCATGAACCTTCAAGAACCTCCGGCGGGCAGCCCATAGAGCCGGATTTATTAAGGTCGTCTAAATCCTGAACCATTTTGTTTACAAGCGCAATTGTTTTTTTGCCTTCTTCCTCCGGCGCATCATTGAAAAGCAACCCATCATGGTTGCGTGGACCTGGATATACAAAATAATGTCCTGTCATGGGTGGCAATGGATTTAACCCTGCTTGGTACATAAAACCTAATATGTCAATAAACATACCTGTTTTAACAATTTTGCCGTTTTCAACACATGAAAATTCAGCATATCTTAAGCTAATCATTTTTCTGGTATGCCGTATCCCCAACCAGTCCTTATCAAAAAGCCCCATGAAATGCCCCATGCTCATAACCCATATTTCATCACTGCAAACATCGTTTTGCCCTGCTATAAATATGTCCTGCCGGCGCTGCATTGCATGTAGAGACTGTTTTAAAGGTTCCCAAAAAGTTTTGCCAGCCGCTTCAGCTCCGTTAAGCTCACGGAACGGGTAAGACCCTTTAAAGCTATAGCTATCTCCTGTAAATTTTGCTAACACACCACAAACTTCACTAGGCTGAGCCTTTTCCAGTGCATCAAAGTATTCCAAGACAATACTTTTCGCTTGCTGATATTTTTCCATTTTCATCCCCCTTGTTTTTAGTTCATTTGCCAACATTATATAACTTATTGTTTAAATTCGCCTTATTATGTACGACATATCTTTTGAAATTTATGACTTTTTAAAAATTTAAACAGTAAGCGACTTATTTTAAGTAAATTGCCTATAAATTTATTTATATTTTTGTCAATTTTTTATATATTATATTGCAAATACAAACAAAAAGGCACAATCGGGCTCTCACTATAAGAACCTTAAATTGTACCTTTTTAGTTACCATTTAGTATTTTCCGGACTATGCCGGTGTTTTCCTGCCACTTCAGCAGCTTGATGTCTAGTTTTCCTGTAAGAAGTAGGCGCTTGATTATATACGCTTTTAAATACCTTTGAAAAGTAGTTAATGTCGGAAAAACCGCATTCCAGAGCAATTTCGCTAACTGTCATGTCTGTCTCCTCTAATAAAATGCAGGCACGCCCTAGCTTAAGCTGTATCATGTGCTGACCAGGAGTAGTGTTGTAAAGTTCCTTAAACCGGCGGTTAAACTGCCGCTCAGACAAATGAGACATTCTTGCTAAGTCGTTAAGCCTTAATTGCAATGTATAATTTGCTTCCATATATGCAATTGTACTGTAAAAACTTTCAACAGTGTTTTTTACAAAATTTTCACTGGCCGCAAATGCCCGGGAAATCTGAGTAATTAAAATTAAAAAATATGAATTTAAAATTTGCTCAAAACCTGGCTCACGTAGCTTTCTTTCAATGGACATACGCTGTATTATTACCGCTAAATCTGAAAGAGTATCTTCATCTGCATGTAATATATAACCACAGCCATAGAGGCCATGAGCCGGATTGTGTATAAACAACTGTTGGTAGCCTTCCAGCCTTCTAAAAGTTCCTGTTTTACGCCGCAGGCTCTTTTCGTGGTAATAAATTGAGCACATCCTCAAATGGCGCACATTGTCAATATACTTTGTATAATCTCCATTAAGAACAAAAATGTCTCCCTTTGATACTTTGAATGGTTTGTCATTATAATAATATGTAGCTTCACCGTCCAGTATCAAAACAAGCTCATTCCCCCAATCCTCGCTTTTGTGTGGTATTTTAGGCATTTTATTTTCTAAAAACTGCATGGCAATGTCATAAGGTATAATTACAACCGCTTGTGAACCCACTTACTGCTCCTCCTTTTGACTTCTTCCTTGTATCAGCCTGTTGCTTTAAAACTTTTAATCAGTATATCACATTTATACTAAAGTGTAATAGAGCATATTCAAGTTTTATTAAACTTATAATGATAGGGCGTGTTGAATATTGATTGTAAATGCTTCATTGCCCCTATCAAAAGGTAGGTGAAAGTAACTTTGTGAAGATGTATTATTACAGAAGTATAGAATGCTCGCAGTACCATTGAGCTATATTCTGTCCAAATTGCAATAAGAGAGTTGCAACTCGATATATAAATAAATTCAAAACAAATTAGTTTAAAATAATGTGAAAATTGCTCCGCAATTAAGCCGCTAAGGCGGCTTTTCGACTTCGTCGAACTCACGTTAAATTAATGTGAGTTCAACGAAAATTATAAAAAACATAATTTTCATCGAACTTTGATTATATTCCCACAATT